>NZ_JBFUIU010000201.1:0-12817 GCF_056401695.1 Variovorax sp. P4_D9 | reverse complement strand
CTGCAATATGCGGGAATGCATCTGCACACGCCGCTCTTCGTCGTCATGGGCCACGAGGGATGCGGGGCCGTGGATGCTGCGATCGCCTCGACGTTTCATGGTGCCACGCAACGGAGCCGGATCGAGGTCCTGCTCGAGAGCATCGTGCCGTCCCTCGACGGTCTCGATGCGTCGCAGCCGCACGAGGCCTTGCTCCACGCGGCGGTCGAGGCCAACGTGCGCCATACGGTTCGGACCCTGCTCGACACGCCGGAGGCCCGGGCGCGTCTGGCAGAAGGCGAAATGAAGCTGATCGGCGCGGTCTATGACCTCGAGTCGGGCCGGGTCCGCTTCCTGGACTGACTGCAGGTTACCTAGCGCTTCATGCGCCACCGCCCTGCTGAGCTCCCGTAGGAGGCCCCGTCGGCGTCCTGGGAACCCGAGCCTGCCGGAAATTCCTGCTACGAAAGACCGCAAGCGGAAGCCGACCTTCGAACTTGGAATGCGAACTGGAACTGTCGGCTGCGGATTCAACCGGTCGATGGCCCGAAAAATGCATGTCCTCCTCTCATGAAAACGTTCATTCGGCTTGCTGAGGTCTGGGTACCGGCAAGCGTCGCTTCAAGGCGCACCAAACTGACGCCTTGCGCGGTCCGTCCGGTTTGCGCACTGGTGCTAACGCGCCTGCGAGGAGTGCGCGCGTGATCTTGTGCTATTGCTTTTCATCAGTGACCCGCTGCAGAAGCGACTGAACGCGACATGACTAAGGTGCACCGTGGCTCAACCGTACATGCGCCAATTTGATACGTCTAGAGAGGAGAACAATGAACCGGCGAACCGTGATCGGGTGGATGGGCAGCCTCACGCTGCTGACCGTGAGCAACAACTTTGCGCAGGTAGTCGATCTGAACGATGCGATCAACAAGGCGGGGCGTCAGCGCATGTTGTCGCAGCGCGTCGCCAAGGCCTACTTGGCGGCCGGCCAGGGCGTGGTCACCCACCGCGCAGACGAGATCTTGGCCGCCTCGATGGCCCTCTTCGACCGCCAACTCGTGGAACTCAAAGCATTCGCCCCGACGCCCGACGTCAAGGCGACGTACAGTGAGCTTGAGTCGCTCTGGAGCGACTACAAGGCCATGCTTGTCGGCCAGGCGCCGGCGCGCGAAAACGCCACGGCGCTGATCGATCTCGATGGCAAGGTGCTGGCGTTGGCAAACAAAGGCACATCCCAGCTCGAGCAGGTGTCCGGCAAGCCACTGGGCCGGCTCGTCAACATCGCTGGGCGCCAACGCATGCTGTCGCAGCGGGTGGCGAAGTTCTATCTTGCAATGGCTTGGAAGGTCCCTCTCCCCAACGCCCAGGCCGAGTTGGACAAGGCGCGGGCCGAGTTTGTGTCCGCGCTCGACGTGCTCGCCAATGCTCCGGAGGCGACGACGGCCATCAAGCAGGAGATCGAGCTCGCGCGGAATCAATGGGTGTTCTATGCGACTGCGCTTGCGCAACGGGGTGCTGAGACCGCATCACCGGAGCGCAGCGCGAACGTGTTCGCGTCCAGCGAAACCATTCTGGTTGTCATGGACAAAGTGACCAGCATGTACAGCCGGTTGACTACCTGACCAGAATTTGCGTCAAGCCCCGCCCTTCAGGGCGGGGAAGGAAAGCAGGTATTTCGCCTCGCGACCTTGCGCGTCGCGATGGTGCTTGCCGATACTGTTCGTAGATGTCCGTCGATTCGTCCCTCCGAGCCTGCCGTTTCCAGCTTCTGCGGCGCTACGTGGGCATGATGCGATGGCTCTGGAACCGGGCGCTGGCCGAGCAGCAGGCTCGTCGCGAGCGCGGCGAGAAGTACGCAGGCTACGCGAGCATGTGCGCTTGGCTCACGGCCTGGCGCAACGCGCCAGAGACRTMGTGGCTGCGCGAGGGGCCTGTGCACCCACAGCAGCAGGTGTTGAAGCGCCTGGATGCTGCGTTCGAGCCTTCTTCGCCAACGTGAAGGCGCGCGGCAGCGCGCAGCGCCCTGGCAAAAGGTGCGCCAGAAGGCGGGTGTGGGTGGCCAGGTGCTGGCGGTGAACCCGGCCTACACCAGCTGCACGTGCCGCGTCTGCGGACATGAGGCGGCAGAAAACAGGAAGACGCACGCGCTCTTCGCCTGCGTGGCCTGTGGCCACACAGAGCATGCAAACGTCAACGCCGCAAAGAACATTCTGGCCGCGGGGCACGCGGCTTGGGCTTCTCGAACGAAGCCGATGCCTGTGGAGGGGTGGTCAGACGCGCGGCGTCCGCAAAGACGAAGGACGCAGCCCCTGCGAAGCAGGAACCCACCGAAGAGGCAGGCCGTGCGTAACGCGCAGCGCGCCTCAGCAGAAATCCTCGTCCTTCAGGGCGGGGTTCAATCGTGAGGCATGGGCCGCTTCGGCTTCAAGCCGAAAACGGAAGTTGGGTCGCCCGATGGCGCCAACCCCAGACGTTTTTGGGCGAGCAGTGGGTTCAGGCCCATCCGCAAGTCCTGCCATACATCGCGGCCCTTGAAGGCGCTCAATGAGCAACGGACGGCAAGTGGCCACCAGCGGACGTCGACCCTGCGGGGCTCGATGTGGCGCGCGCGTACCTCAATGCGTCGCCGACAATGCCTCTGAAAGCTGGCACATCAGTGATGCGCCGTCGCCATGCAACGCGCTGCCGCGAAATGCCTGACCGCGGCCATTGGAATCCTGATTTGAGTTTCGATCCCGGCGGCGGCCATCGGCTATCCAGGCGGACGTCGATCGTTGCGCGCGGGYGCCAACCGCTTCAGTGCGACGTCGTTGGCCGGACGTCAGGCCATTCGACTTCCATTCCCATGACCGCTCGCGCATACAGGTAGTTGTCGCGCGCTCGCTCGGAGAGTGAGTCCATGTCGACATGACCGACCGCGTCGCACGGAAAGACGTAGGCGCGACGGGCGGCAATGAGAGGGCGGAAGAGCAGCTCATAGCCCGTGGATGGAGGGGAAGCAGTCACCACGGCCACCTTTGCGCGCGCTGGTGTTCCTGGGGGGGTGAACAGAGTGGGGATTTCATTCTCCAAAACCAAAGCAACCAATGATTAGATGGGTAGGAATCCTCCTACATCCAATCGAACCTTACAAGACTTACTTTCTTCTACGTTTGCCAAAAAAGGAGGCAGTTACACGCGCAGAAATGACTTAAAGCCTTTGCCAAAAGACCGCGACGGAGTTCGAACTTTTCAGTCCCCAGCGTGCATCCCCGGGCCTCTACGCTCAGGCGGAGCAAATGGAAAAAATTCTGGAATTGCATCGTTTGTGCCCACGACGGGGCACGCAACGTGCTATGGGAGGCAGGCGACCGGGCCTGCGGCAAGCGGCTCAAGGCATTGATTCCGATCCTCATCGATGCCATGCAGCGGCATGGTCGTCTGAAGGTGGATCCACTGGTTCAAGACCGCTGCTGCAGGTCAGTGCCGAGACCATCGACCGCGCGTTGAGCCAGGCCCGAGCGAGTGCCGACGGAGGGCGCAGGCCTCATCCGTCGACAGGTGCCGGTTCGCACGTTCTCCGACTGGCGCAATCCACCTCCGGGTTTCTTCGAAGCCGACATGGTCGAGCACTGCGGCGGGATGAAGACGGGGGTGACTTCGCCAGCGGCTGGACCGAGTGCGTCGGCCGGTACGCGATCAGTCGCTCGTGGTCGAGGCGATCACCAAGGCGCGCAAGGATCTGCCCTTCGCGATGCTTGGCGTCGATACCGACAACGACAGTGCATTCATGAACGAAACCTCTTCGACTACTGGGCGCTGCGCGCCAGGCGTTGCCCAGCGCCGCGCCCTTCGCCCACATGCCCACAGCCTTCGACTACGTGAGATAGAAAACCAAGATGCCAGCGACAACCAGACGGCGGTAACATTCCTTCGTGAGGCAACGGGCCGCTCAAAGTAGTTGACGCCGGGCAGACGTCTCCCTTGTCGACTCAAAGGACCGCTCAGGGCATAGACGACAGTCGATGATCGAAATAGCTGCCGTTCGTAGCGGAGCAAGTGTGGAGGTCCGGCGGACACTGCGTGCGACCCACCAACCTTTGTCCTTGAAGGAATTCACGATGACCAACGCCACCATGGCATTAGATGCTATGTGAGACTAGCCGAGCTCGCCGAGAAGGGAGCCGATGATCGCAGCTGTGCTCGCGGAGCCGGAACTCGCGAAGACACTCGATGAACGCGGGATGCCGGCGGCCCCGGGGCACGCTCGACGAGTTCACCACCTTGCTGTAGTCCGAGGCGAACGGCTGGAAAGGTCTTGTTGCGAAGCCGGGTTTGAAGCTGGAATGAACGATCGCTACTTTAAGGAAGCCGACGATCAACGGTGCTGAAGCGCTTCTGACGACGCTCGTCCCTTCTGGTGTTGATACGTGCTTTACAAATCCTGGTACGCGCGAGATGCACTTTGTGGCGGAGTATCGGCGCCCTCAGATTGAAGGAAGGGACAAGGCCGTGCGATAGGAAGGCAATTCTCTGCGTATGCCTGCTAGGTGGAATCGGACGCATCGATCACCCAGCATCGCGAGCATGTGAAGGAGGATGCGGCCGCCGCGACCGACAGCCAAGTGGCTTTCAGCGGCGTACCGCAGCTTGTCGAGGACCATTGTGGATTCCTTTGCTGGATGTGTTGCGCTGTTCGCACCGGTCGGATACGCCCATGGCCCTGACAACATGGTCGTCATGTCCACGATGCGGATGCCGGCGAGAGGTCCACTCACTTCCTTGCTTCCTGGTTGTCGCCGCCGGTCTTTTTCATCCTGCAGCGAGTAGTTGTCTGTCCGATGCCTGAACAATAGAGATTCCGGCGAGACAAGACTAGACGGTGCCAAACGGAATTAGAGTGCGGCAGAATCGAACAATCGAAATTCGCTCGGAAAGGCTTGAATGCTCAAGGAGCTGTACCGCATGGCCGTGTTCGAGCAGGTGATCGAACAGGGCTCCTTCTCGAAGCCGATGCGTTCGCGCCGATGGCTGTCGCCGTAACGGCCGGTGGCATGTAAAAGACTCTCGGAGAAACTGATCGCTGCGGCCAAGGCAAGCAACACACGGAAATTCGCCGTCGGCGACCCACTCGATGCCGTGCTGGGGGGGGAAAAAAACGGTCGTCGACGCCACTCGGCTCCTGGCCAGGAGCGTGATTCCCAAGTCGGTCCAGGAAGCTGAACGGCGCGAACCGAATTGGCGGTTTCGACCCCAAACCGGTCGCATCGCTGGATTCGTGGTCAGAAAGCGGTCGCCCGCGCGAGTGGGGTTGTCGGCGCGACGTCAGTGCTTCTGGTTCGACCCCACCAGTTCGTCGAGGCGCGATAGGAACAGCTTGAGAATCGACGAGGTGTTTGCCTTGCTGTAACCCACAGCCAGATCGATCGTTGGCGCTTCACCCTCCAGCGGACGGCTGACCACGGACGACGGCAGCAGATTCTTCGCATTGGCGGGCATCAGCGCCAACCCGCGGGTGGACGCAACCAGGGACATGGCCATCGCCATGTTGTCCACCCCATGATCCAGTTTGATGTCGAGCCCGGAGCGGCGCAGATAGGCCTCGGTCACGGCGCGCAGCACGGTGGCTTTGTTCGAACCGTCGATGAAGATCTCGCCGACAAATTCCCGCGGGTGAATTGCTTCGCGGCTGGGGAGGCGATGGTCGCTCGGCATCAGGACGATCAGTGGCTCATGGTCCACCACCTCGTAGCTGAGGTCGAAGGTCGGCTCGGCGCGTAGGAAGGCCATGTCGAGCCGGCCGCGGACGAGCACCTCGGCAAGGTCCGGCGAATGGTCGCTCGTGATCGTGACCTCGATGCTCTTCAGCTCGTCGCGCAGCACTGCATGGCCTGCGGCAGCCAGTTCATCTCGTGGCCGGTTTGGAAGCCGATGGCGAATGTCTTTCTTGCAGGCTGTGCGGCCTTTCGCACCGATGGCGCCACGAGCAGCAACATTCAATCGGCGATTGCTGCAGTTCATCGAGGGATAGACGCTGAGGGGTCGCCGGCACAAGGGCACGGACGAAACGATGGGTTACGTTTAATGACTAGCGTGCTAACGATTAGCGCGCTACATTAATACCCGTGGCGAGACCACGCAACCTCTTCAACTTCTTCTATCTAGGAGAACTCATCATGAATGCCATCGCATTGAGCATCGTTCTGGTCCACGGCGGTTTCGTCGACGGTTCCGGCTGGCAAGGCGTCTACGACGTCCTGAAGAACGACGGCTACAACGTCACCGTCGTCCAAAACCCGACCACGTCGCTGGCCGACGATGTCGCTGTCACCAAGCGCGCAATYGCTGCGCAAAAGGGCCCGGTTCTGCTGGTCGGCCACTCATATGGTGGCGTAGTCATCACCGAAGCCGGTAACGACCCCAAGGTAAAGGGCCTGGTMTATGTCGCCGCGTTTGCCCCGGACAAGGGCGAATCGGTTGATTCGCTGATCAAGAATCCGCCTCCCGGCGCGCCCGTGCCTCCCATCCTGCCGCCCCAAGACGGTTTTCTGCTCCTCGACCAAGCCAAGTTCGCTGCGTCCTTCGCGGCCGACGTTGGCAAGAAGCAAGCCCGCTTCATGGCGGCTTCGCAAGTTCCCTGGGGGGTGCAGGCATTGACCGGCACGATCACGGAAGCATCCTGGAAGTCCAAGCCGAGCTGGTATCTCGTGGCCAAGGACGACAAAATGATCCCGCCTCCCGCTCAGCGGCAAATGTCGCAACGCGCCGGATCCAGCGTGACCGAGGTGCCGGGCAGCCATGCGGTGTACGTGTCCCGTCCGAAGGCCGTCGCCGAGATCATCGAGAAGGCAGCCCGCGAGATCGCGACGAAACAGCCCGGCTGAGTGCCGCGCCAGGCTCCGGGGTGCCCGTCCGCCGGTTGCGGACGGGCGCCTCGGCACGCGGCATTTGATAATCTCCAAGGTCCAGAACGCAGAGGCAGGCATGGCTGAACGATCAAAGAAGAAGGCTCAGGATGCAAGACAGGGCAAGTTCCCGACCTTGGACCAGAAGCTGTGCTTTGCCATCTATGCGAGTTCGCTGGCGATGCTGCAGAGCTACAAACCCCTGCTTGCCGAACTTGGCATCACCTATCCCCAGTATCTGGTCATGCTCGTCCTCTGGGAGCAGGACGGCGTCGCCCTCAAGCACCTCTCCGAGCGACTGGGTCTCGATTCGGGTTCAGTGACGCCCCTGGTCAAACGCTTGGAGGATGCATCGTTCTTGACACGCCGGCGTGATCCAAAGGACGAACGCAATCTCGTCGTCGAGCTGACAGCGGCAGGGCGGCAGTTGCAGGAGAAGGCAGAGCAGGCCAGCAGCCAGTTCGTGAGCGCTTGCAGCTTGAGCCAATCAGAGGGCGGAGAGTTGCGCGAGAAGTTGGCAGTGCTGACAAGAACCCTTCGCGCAGAAGACTCCAAGCGCTAGCAGCTTGCTCGGGCCAACCAAGCAAAGCCTCGGGCGCCACACGGTGACGCTGTTCGCTCCGATCCTCAACTTGCGAGGCCCAGAATGAAGAGCCGGACTGCGTCACTGAAGCAGCGCGTTCGGCGATGGGCGGAGGTTGGTCGCGACCATCCAGTTTTCAGTCGGCAAGACCTCCCGGCCGCCCCCGAGTTGGGTCAGTCAACCAAGACCAGATCGACGAACCTTGATGCCCAAACAAGCGGTCGCCTACGTTGATGGGGCCGACCTAGACGGAATCGCAGATTCCATGGTTGGGACGCTTGGAAGCTTTTGTGAAGGACGACGGCTGGAGGGTTGTCCTCCCATTCGTGGTCAACCAGCGAGGCACTGACGTGGCCTTCGGCCGCGGTCCTCCTGCCCGCACACAGCGCCATGCGGCGATGCGGGCCGTCGATGCAGTCTCCCACATACTCGGGCGGACAACTTTCGCGCGATCACCGACTCGAGCAGCTGAGGCAGAGCCTTCAAGAAGATTACCCGCAGCGCGTTCGCCGCGGCCAACTCGACGACTATTGCCGACAAGTACCACTCAATGGAAGGCTCATCGAGCAAGGTCGTCCTGATGTCCACGGCCAGGTAGCCCGCAATCACGGCAGTCGCCGCTGGATTCTTCGAGCCGAATGCAGCTCCATCTATTCCTGCCGAATGCCTTGCCAAAAGGTTTGGAAGCCTGCTTCTATGTAGTTAGTCCCACCGCGGCTCCCCTTTGCCCTACCCTCGGGCACGAAGTCCATCGTGGCCTCCGCGAGACTGCCGAACATCGCGCCAATGAAAGGAAACGGGTATTTGCGGATGATGCGGTCCTTGATGCACAGGTTGGCCAGCTTCTCGAGTTCGACAAAAGGCGCGAGGCCGAACACCCGGCTTTCTTCGGTGACTTGGTCCGATACGCGCAGTTGCGCCATGACCTTGCACTTCTCCCGGTTCTTCACGCCCCACGATACGTAGGCATTCCAGAGATGCCTGAAACGCTCTTCGGGCTCGGCATCCGTGGGGTACTCCGCGAACATCCACTGGGCCAGTTCGAGCTTGAGCGCGCGATAGAGCTCGTTGACCAGCACCTCCTTGCTCGCGAAATAGGTGAATAGCGTGCCCTCGGCCACGCCCGCCGCGCGAGAAATGGCTGAGGTCGGCGTCGTCCAGACGCCACGCGCGGCGAACTCGGATGCTGCTGCCTCCAGGATGGCAATGCGCTTCTCGTCGCTCTTGACTCGGGCCATGGGCTCGGTTCCTTTAATGAGTGATTACTCAATTATATGAGGGCCATAGCTTGCGTCCCAGGCATCGACTGCAATATGATTGAGTACACACTCATTTAATGCACGTCCAGATGAATACCCCCAAGATTTTTGCGCCCCCACGCGGAGAGTGGAACATGATCGCGCGGCTGGTTGCGCTGGCCGCGGCCCTCTGCGCTGCGGCGCTGGTGGCGGCTTGCCGCACGGCACCGACTGCGATGCTGGAAGAAGGCCGCGTCCGCACGCTGCAGGAGGTCGTTCCAGTCGCAGGGCCGACGAAGACAGAGCGGCCAGTGATTGCGCTAGCACTCGGCGGCGGTGGCATCCGCGGCTACGCCCATGTCGGCGTGCTGCGCGCACTCGAGGAAGCGGGCATCCGGCCCGACATCGTAGTAGGCACCTCGGCCGGCGCGGTCGTGGGTGCCGCGTATGCCAGCGGACTGTCGGCCGGCGAGATCGACCGAGCCGCGCGGGACCTTGACGTGTCGCGTCTGGTCGATTGGACCTTCGACCGCCGTGGGTTCATCCGCGGCGATGCGCTTGTGCGCTGGACCCGCGACGTGGTCCGCGTGGAGACCATCGAGGCGATGCCGATTCGCTTCGCGGCCGTCGCCACCCGCTTGCCGGCAGGCGAGGCCCTTTTGATCGACAGCGGCGACGTCGCCTCTGCCGTCCGCGCATCGGCCGCGGTCCCGGGCATTATGGTTCCGGTGCGCTACGGACAGGAAACGCTGGTCGACGGCGGAATCTCCAGCCTGGTGCCGGTCCGCTTCGCGCGGGCGATGGGCGCCGACATCGTGATCGCGGTGGACATCTATTGCGAAGGGCCGCGATACGCGGGCACCAACCTGCTGCTCACCGTGGCTCAGGCCAGCCAGGCGCAGAGCTGCCTGCTCTCGCGCGCGGAAATGGCTCAAGCGGACATCCGCATTGCGCCGCCGGTCGATGCGTCGGCCGGCACCACGTCCGATGCCTATCTCAGGGCCGAAAGGTCCGGCTACGCGGCAGCCCGCGCCGCGATCCCCTTGCTGCGCGACCGGCTCGACGCCTCCGACGAGACGAAGGCAACGAGAAGCATCACCTCAACTGCTCTCGGGAGCTTCGTTTCACCATGAGCGCCCTTCAGCATCACTACATCGGCGGCAGATGGACCGACCCGCTCGGCCGCGAGCGCATCGAGATCCGGGCGCCCCATGACAGCCGCGTCGTCGGAAGCTTTCGCCATCGGCACCAAAAGGTATGAGCACTGCGAACCGGGCATCGTTCGCAGATTGGCGGGCTGTCAGCTTTGGGCCCAATGCCGACTTCTAGCTCACTTGATTCGACGCCCGAAAGCAGCCGCTGAAACGTGGTGTATTCGGCCTGTACCACTTGGGCCACGAGCCTTCGTTAGCAAAGATCGCGAAGACCTTGGCCGGGGTCGCGTCCAGACGACCTTGTGGGTTGGTTGCAAAGCCCAACTGCGTGCTCAAGCCGGCAGCATCGGTGTTCGTTCCCGGCCTTAGATCGCGAGGCCCCAACGTTTCACCGGAATGAAACTGAACTCGAGACTACGCCTCACCGTCACCGCCCTTCCGCGCGCCCCAGAATCAGCGGAAGCAATCCGCTTGATCATTTGGGGAACATGAACTGCGCCTGGACCCGGATCTGCCAGTTGGCGCCATTGTCCGGCTTCACGACGTTGTAGTAGGCCGAGAGTTGCGTGTTCACCGGCAGCTTGCCCAGGTGGAAGATCTTGCCGATGCCGCCGCCCAGCGGCACGGTCCAKCGCTGGCTGCTSTCGGCCTTCCAGTCGGCSGTGAYGATCGGGGCGGTSGTGAGATAGAAGCCMCCCGGGAAGTTRTAGTTGATGAAGGGCTGGAGCAGGAAGKTGTTGTACGARCCYCCCTGCTTGCTGCTGCTCAMSGACCAGATGTTGTTGAACACGGGCGCGGTGCGCGACTTCGGCGCGACGACGATCGCATCGGCGTCGAGGGAGGCGGCGAAGTGCGCTACACGCTGACCGGCGCCAAGGGCGGCTTCGCCCGCACCCTGCTGGCCCAGACCTGACGCATGCCCCGGCTGGTGCCGGCCGCGCTGTGCGACCTCGACCTTCCGGGCCTGCGGCTGTACACGCGAACCCAATCGCCGCGTCAACCACCAGCAACGTTTGCCGACCTGACTCTCACGAGCTTATAGCGTCCGTCGTGATAGACCAGCGGCGCATCGTCGGACCGTGCGCCACCAATCACGCAACCAATGAAGATGGTGTGGGTGCCGACGTCCATCTCCTGAATCGTTTCGCACTCAAGCGTCGCCAGCACGCCAGACAGAAGCGGCACCCCGTTCTCGCTGAGTTCATGCGCCACGCCATCAAACGGGGCTTCCTGCTTTCCCGAGAACCGATTGCTCAGTTCGACTTGGTGCTCTGCCAGCAGATTGACGGCAAAGCGTCGGGCTGCGCGCACCAGGGGATGGGTCCGGGTCGACTTGTTGAGCACCACCAGCACGGTGGGTGGATCGACCGAGACCGATGAGAAGGCCGTAGCCGTCATGCCGTGGATGTGGCCATCCCGCGAGGTCGTAATCACGGTCACGCCGCTCGCCAGGCCGCGCATGATGGAACGAAAGTGGTTTGGCTCAATCGCTTGCTTGATCTCGTTCATGATGCTTGTCCTCCGGTCTTGGATCCGTTCAGTTCGACGCCTTGGGGACTTGCCATTCCGTGATAGCTGCCGCGGTAGGCAACGAGGGGCGTGGCGTTCTGATCGAGTGCGTAGTGTTCGATCTGTGCCGCGATAATCTCGGTGTCTCCGCACTCGAATATCTTGCCGACGCGGCAGTCGAGGGCCAGCACGGCATTTGCGAGAACGGGTGAGGGCGAACCCCATCCATCCATCGGCGCCCACTGCCCGATGGTGAACCTGTCGGCGCCTAACAAATGACGACGCCCACCGAACACCTCGGCAATCTCATTCGCACCTGCGGGCAGGTAGTTAATTGCAAAGCAACCGGCTGCCTTGATCGTCGTCAGTGCCGACGTGTTTCGCCCCACGCACACGAGCATGGTCGGTGGCGATGGGGAAACATGCGTTGCGGACAGGGCCAGAAAGCCAGCAGGCAGGCCGTCGTGGCTTGCGGTCACCACCGCGGCGCCGACCGGGCGCATGCCCATGAGTCGCCAGAATGTCCCAGCGCCGATGCTGGAGCTTTGATCTTGGTGCTCCAACATGGTCACGAGTCCGTCAGATGCGCAATCGCATCGATCTCGATCAGATACTCCGGCCGCCGCAGCGAGCTGACGGTGATGCCCGTACTAGCCATGCCATGCTGGCCAAAGTACGACTGCCGAACCTCGAAGTAGGCGGCCACGGCAGCGGCGTCGACGCTTGCAGTCAGGTAAGTTGTCAGCTTGACGACACGGTCCAGTTTGGCTCCGGCGCGGCCCAGCACGTCCTGTAGCTTTGCAAAGCAGCGCTCGGTCTGCGTCCTGATGTCGTCGATGCCGACGGGCTGGCCGCTTTCGTCTGTGGCCGTGATCCCCGACACGTAGATGATGTTGCCGACTCTGACGCCGGGCACCCATGTCGACCGCCAGTTCTCGCTTGGCCACTTCTTGGGCAGCGGGACGATGTCTTGGTTCATCATGAAGCTCCCTCTCAAGCGCAAGCAAGCGCGGCCGCGTTGGACTGAACACCGAGTTCCGCCATGCGTGGCAATACCTGGTGGACGAAGGCGCGAAGGTCCCTGTCGTAGTCGGCCAAGATGACCATGACACCATCCAGCCTGGACTCGCGCACGGTCCGTGCGATTCTTTCCGCCAACGTGTCGGCGGAGCCCGCCATAGTGTTGGCCATCAAGGCCGAAACCGCCTTGGCCTGATCGGTGAAGACTTTCGAGCCTTCATTGCTCGATACTTCTTTGTCGTCGTTGTATTCCTCCAGCATGCGCGCCACGGCGACGCGGTCAACGCCCGCGTTGTAGAGGTTGACCTTTTCCTGCGCTTGCTGGTCGGTGTCACCGATGATCAAGCTGAACAGGCCGAAGGTCTTGAGACTGGGGTTTCCGCTCTCGACCGCGATCTCCTTGGCCCTGACGGCACGCGCGAAGAACTTCTCATTGTCCTGTGCCGCCATGAAGGC
>NZ_JBFUIU010000200.1:0-12869 GCF_056401695.1 Variovorax sp. P4_D9 | reverse complement strand
GCTGCTGGGCGCTCCGGGCGTCGGCCGGCTGGCCGCGGGTGGGGCCGCCGATCTCTGCGTGGTCGACCCGACGCACGAATGGCAGGTGACGACCGAGACGCTGCTGAGCCAGGGCAAGCACACCCCCTTCGGCGGCTATGCCATGTGCGGACGGGCGCGCCACACGCTCGTCGGCGGCCGGGTGGTGCACGGCTGATGCAGTCGCTGTCCGCCGGCTGGCGGCTGCTGCGCGCGAGCGCGCATGCATTCTCGGGCTGGTGGACCATCCGCAGGCGCTTCCCGCACCTGTCGCCGGCGCAGCGCGAGCTGTGCGTCCAGCGATGGGCCGAGCGCATGCTGAACCTGATGGGCATCCGGCTCACGGTGCTCGGCACGCCGCCCGCGCACGGGCCGGTGCTGGTGGTGTCCAACCATCTGTCCTGGCTGGACATCCTGACGATCCACGCGGCGGGGCATGTGCGCTTCGTCTCCAAGGCGGGGGTGGGCCACTGGCCCGTGATCGGCACCCTGTCCACCGGGGCCGGCACGCTCTACATCGAGCGCGAGCGCCGGCGCGACGCGGTGCGCGTCGTCCACCACATGACCGAGGCACTGCGCGCGGGCGACGTGATCGCGGTCTTTCCCGAAGGCACGACCAGCGACGGCCACGGCCTGCTTCCCTTCCACGCCAACCTCCTGCAGGCGGCGATCTCGTCCGGCGCGCCGGTGCAGCCAGCCGCGCTGCGCTTTGCCGATGCCGCCACCGGCGAGACCAGCCATGCCCCGCGCTATGTCGACGACGACAACCTGCTGAGTTCGCTGTGGAGCACGCTGAAGGCGCCGCCGTTGCTCGCGATCGTCCGATTCGGCGAACTCCAGCAATCGCTCGGACGTGATCGCCGGGGTTGGGCGAAGAGCCTGCACGCCGACGTCCAGGCGCTGCGCCGCGAACTCAAGTAGCGGCGCCGGCCAAAAAAACAGCGCCCCGAAGAGCGCTGTGCAACGACGCCAGATGGCGCCGGGAGGAGGAATCGTTGCTCAGAGAACCCCGAAAACCTTCAGACCGATGATCACGACGAGCGGCACGCCGCAGAGCCAAAGGATGATGCTTTTCATGAGGTGTCTCCGGTTGGTGTGTGAATCAACAATAGGCGCGCGCGGGGCAGCCGCCTGCCGGAGAAGTCAATGCAAGTGCGTGGGCGACTGCCTACAGGGCGTCCGGCCCCGGCAGCAGGCCCAGGTAGTGGTCGAGCATCTGGAAGTGGTCGTCCAGGAATCGGTCTTCCAGCGTGCGAAGCGCGTCGATCGGGGTCCATTCGGCGGCCGCGGCATCGTCGTCGGCCCGCAGTCCCGGCAATTCACGGTCGCCCAGGTCGAAGAAGTGGCCGTGGGTGATGGTGCGGCCGCGTGCGCTGCGGTCGGGGCGGTCGAAGACGTCGGTGGCCTTCAGGCAGGCGCGCAGGCTCGCCGGTGGCAGTGCGAGGTGTGTTTCTTCCTCGAGTTCGCGCAAGGCCGCTTGCTGGGTGGTCTCGCGCTGTTCCAGGAAGCCGCCCGGCACCGCGAGCAATCCCTTGCCGGGGGCCTGGCCGCGGCGGATCAGCAGGACATGGCGGCCGCACTTGACGACGCAGTCGACCGTCACGAGGACGGGCGGATAGGGCGCCGAGGCCCAGGATGCCTGGTACTGCCGCAGCATCTCGGCCTCAGGGGCCAGGGCCTCGAAGAGCGGCCCGGYGCTCCATCCACGCAGGAAATCGACGCTGCTCTGCGGCAGTTCGTCGGCCAGATCGACCAGCGCCGTGGCCGGCGCCGCGAACAGCGCATCGCGCATGCGGCTGGCGCGGCGTACCGGCACGTCGGCCGYCTGCTGCAGGGTCCAGTCCGGGAAGGCTTCGAGGTAGTCGCGGGTGGCATCCCTGGCGTGTCCGACCAGCGTCACGTTCGGCGACCCCGTGGCGTCGGCTCCCCCGGGCGCGTGCGCCACGACGTGGCGCAGGTCGGCGATCCAGCGGGCATCGTCGAAATAGTCGCGCACCGGCACGCAGTGCAGGCGCTGTCGCTCCGCTTCCGGGAACGCCCGGTGGACCATCTCGGCGCGTTCCTCCCAGGTGAACGGATGTTTTGGTGAGCGTGCCTGGAAGGCCGAGCCGATCACCACGACCACGCGCGGGGCGGCATCGAGCGCCTGTTTGACGAGCGACAGATGGCCGTTGTGGAAGGGCTGGAAGCGGCCGATGACGACGGCGAGCCCCGGAGAGTTGTGAATCTGCACTGACGAACCTGAAATTTTGGGTTACTTGGAACTTTGCACCAAATGCATATATCCAGAGCGCGGTCCTCGCTTTATGCTCGCCCCTGGATTTTTTCCTAACCATCCATTGAGGAACGCCCATGAGCAAAATTCTCGCCATCATGATCGCCGGCTTCTTTGCCGCAGGCGCCTACGCGCAAGCCCCCAAGGGAGCCTCCTCGGAGAGCTCGCCCATCTTGAACAGCAAGCCCCAGGAACGCGCGGAAGCCAAGGTTGAAGCCCGGCCGCAGGGCAAGGTGAAGGCTGTCGGTGGCGACACGCTGAAGACCGGTGAAAGTGACGCCATCGGCATGGGCAAGTCCGCCGAGGCCGGCCAGAAGCGGGAAGCGACCCGCACTGCGAAGCATCCGAACCGCAAGCAGAACCCTCAGGGCGGCACGCCGCAGTAATGGGGCGCTCGATAGTGATGAGCTATCGAGCACCCTCTTTCGGCGCTTCGCGCGCCGAGAACAAAAAAATCCGGAAGAGTCGACACTCGTCCGGATTTTTTCTTGGTGCCTCGAAAGGCGCCGCCGTGGGGTCAGCAGAACATGAACGCGAGGATGGCTGCGTCGTCGGCCCAGTTCAGGAGTGCGTACCCGGCCAGCCGGTAGGCCAGCGCCGTCGCTTGGTCGATCAGGGATTGCGCACTCATGCGGGGATTGTGGCGGTCGCCTCGGTCCCGGGAAGCGCATCCTGGTCCGCAGGCCCCGGGGACGGCTTTACGTCAGAGGGAGCTCGCGCATCAGATTGCTGCGCACCCAGGTGAAGGCTCCGGACTGGACATTGTTCGCTTGCCAGCGGCGGAATTCGGGGTCGGCCGACAACAGATCCGTGACCTTGGCATACGCCACCGCGTTCTCGAACTGTACGGTCAGAACGTAGTTGCCCAGTTCGCCTGCGGCAACGCTCCAGAGCTGCGGGGTGGGGGCGCCATGTTTTTTCCAGAGCGCCGCGCCCGCCTTCACGGCTTCCATGACGGCCCCGAGATCGGCTCCGGGGTTGGGTCGCAGGACATATCGCGCTTCGTAGGCCATGGAAGTCTCCTTCGTCACAGGAGCCGACATTGAAGCACTTGAGCGCCGGTGGGGCAATCGACATTTGAATCGGTCGCGCTCGACAGGAATCGAAAATCGGCCGCTAAGCCGCATGAATACTGGCTTCTTGACTTGTCGCTTCGAAAAATACCGACAAAAGTACCGACAAAAACCAAAGTGTCCGGCCCTGTTGCGCGGTTCCTACGGAACCAACCACGCGTGAAGACCCGAATCGGTGCCAGGGTAAACGACGGGGGGCTACTTGCAAAGAAAGACGATGCGCGTTCCTTCCCACTTGGAGAAGATGTCGCCCGCCTCCGCGTGGGATATGAGCAGTTCAAGGCTCTTGCCCTTGGTCGAGCAGTACGCATCGCCTTGGCGCATGGCTAGGGTGTTCATACTCTCTTTCGTGTCCCAAGGGCTGCGCGGCTGCTTTGTGATCTCGAAGGTGCCATTGCCATAGGGCACGAGGTCGCCACTGGGCGAGCACCCAACCAAGAAGACGGCCGCGATGACAGCCGCTTTTCGCACGATGGCGATCTTCTTCATGGAACCCTCCACAAGATCGAGAGCCGTTACACAAACTGGCAGTGGCAGCCTCCGGAGGTGATCAACCCCGATCAGCAACGTATGCGAGGGCTTCGCGCCGAACTGTCAGCCAACCAATGCGCCACCCAATGATTTAGGGCCGGTGGGCGAGAGCATTTGAATTCTCTCGCGGGGGGAAATATTCTGCGCGTGGGGGACCGTGTGGTTTCCGCGATCATGCCTTGGTAGACATTTCGGCCGCCCCAGGGTGGCTGCGTGAGTGATCGTGGCTCCGGCAGTTGGAATCAGCGACGTTTGGACGCTTGCCGAGCGCCCAGCACCTTTCGATTGACGCGTCGCGGTGGTGGCACCGGAGGTGTCGCGCTGGCGATCTGCTCCTGAAGAAGTCTTGTTAGTAGGGCGTGCAATACGCTGAGGTTCCCTTGGTCAGCAGCGCGAAGCGCGAGAACATACTCTGGTCGATTGGCACTAATCAACTCTGGAAGTATGCGTGTGCCTGGCAGCAATACGCCAAGCTTCAGGCACAAGACGAAGTAGCAAGCGGCCCGCGCCGTGCGACCGTTACCGTTGATGAACGGATGAATGTAGTTGAGCTGCCATAAGACCCAAGCTGCCAGCGCGACCGGATCAGCGTTCTCCCAATCGCGGTTTACGCCGTTCACGAAATCGTCCATGAACGCGTTGACCAAGTAGAAGGGAGGCGGGGTGTGCGTTCCGACCGTCACCTCACAGGGACGAAACTCACCTGCGTTCGTATGAAGACATACGATCGCATGGTAGTTGAGAGCCCTGATTACATGCGTTGAGAGGAACGCTCGCTGGACGGCTAGGCTTGCGCTGACCGCCGATCGCAGAAATTCATACTGCCGATCGTTGTTTGAAACCTGAAGTTCCTGATAGACCGGATGATTCTCTGTACCTCCGGCAATCAGGTGCAAGATCATTTCTTGCGCGAGGGCTCGCCGCCCTGTTCAAGAATGACGCGGCGAACTTGTTCCTTCGTCATGTTTGACTCATGGCCCATCGAGCCGTACACAAACGATACGCGTTGCTCCATGATCTCTTGAGGACTTAGCCTCTTGGAGGCAGAGTGAACTGCGGCAAGCAATCTAGGGTCGGTCTTGAGGCCCAAGATACTGTCGATGATCATAGTTCTCTCCTGTAACCAACCGATACAGGTTGGCTACAAATTGTATGCTGCACTGCAGCGCAAGTCTGCAACAATTTGCACTCTACTCTCCGTTTGTCAAGGCTGAGACGAGGGAATTCCCTCGCCATCTCGTAGGACGGCAAAGCGTACTGCATTGTTACATTTCGAACGCCGCTGGCGGAGCATCGGCACGACACCGTGAAAAGGGTCTCCACCTTCACGCGCTGCCCAGACCGTCCCATTGCTCCCGCAAGGCTTGATTTACTTGCTTGATGATCTGGCGCAGCCTCACAGTGTGCCCTCCAGTGAACGCGTTGCGCGATGCTGCCACCTTACCCTCGGGGCTTCTTGGTCCTGTGGACTTGCTCCACGGTTTCCATCGCTGGATCGCCTCGCGTTGCCGTTGGCGTTGCTCCGGTGTCCAGGTACGTGCGGCCATTGCGTGCATCCTCTAAAAGTTCGTTTTGCCGGGGCGTCGTTTCTCTCGCATGCGCGATCTCGCCAGCCGATCCCGTGCCGTTGTTGACCTGTTGCGGCCCATGGGCGATGTTGGCTTGCTTCACGAATGTGGCTTGCCTCGGATACTTCAGATCGACCAGCGCAGAAATCGTCGCGCGGCTCTGGCTCTGCGCTCTCAGCGCCAGCCCCAGGAAGGCTTCGTAATGGCGCAACTGCTCCTGAACGGCAGCCCGTCGCGCCAGACTGGTGAAAATGGTTTGCAGYGCCGTCGCTTGCGATACGAGCATCGCTTCCAAAGTGTGCAAGTCGCCGGCTTTGACTTCGTTGAACGTGGCGCGCAGCCCGTCGATCATCACGTTGATGTCCGCATCCTTGCCCATGACGTTGCCTTGATAGGCTTCGATCACTGACGCGCTGTTGATCGAAGGCTGAATGGCCATGCGCCCCTTGTCCTCGGGCGTGTGTGATTGCGCCGGTGCCGTCGAGCGCGAAGACTTGGCGGTCGCGGGCGTCTTTGCTTTGGTCATGGTGTTGTCCGGTGTTGGTTGGAATCGTTGAACCCGCCGCAGCGTTGGAGCTGGCGCGCAAGTTCGTCGGGTAGCTGCACATCGTTGGCACGAATGGCGATGGCTGATTGCTGCCAGTTGCCGCAGCGCCAGCGGCCCACGCCATGAAGGTGCGTGCATTCCAGGCACAGTCGCCGGTCGGCTCCCTCACGATCCCGAATCACCAGCCTGTCGGCCAGCGCCTCGGCATCGTCCATGCCCAAGCCCCTGTCGGTGAATCTCGCCAGCCGCGCCGTGAAGGTGTCGATTTCCGCCCCGTTCATCGCCGGGCCGTGCGGCCAGCACCAGCGGTCAGGGTCTGGCGAATCGTTTGCCGCCACTGCCTTGGGTGCCTCGAATTTTCGGAAAGTGCCCGACGGGTACGCTACAAACGCTACGGCAGGGGCGTTCGTAGCGTTCGTAGCGTGGGCATCGGACGCAATTTGATTTTTCAGACGCTCCAGCCAGTTCATTCGCGGCCCCTCGGGTTGACCATGTAGCGGTCGCTGTCTCGCCTGCCGGGTGCCTCGATCACTTCTTTGCATAGCCAGCCGTAATCGGCCAGCAAGTCCGCCGCCTTGCGCACCGCGTCCGGTGTGCCCAGCCCTGCCCAGTGCTTCACTGCTACTTGCCGTGGCGTGAAGGCATCCAACAGCACGCCGTCGCCTTCGGTCAGCTTGCCCGTCTTGATCTTGTTCAACAGCGCTTGCGCCCCGGTCGTTTCAGGCATCACCGCTGCCGCGTAAAGCCGCTCGGCATGAGTGCGCAGGTAGTCACCCCACGCGAGCGCCCGGACCAGTTCACGCTCATGAATCGCGCCCCCGCTGTCCGGTGTATCCACCAGGGCGAAGATCAGCGCCAGCGCCGGGATCAGCTTGCGGTACTTGCTCAGGTGCGAAACCAAAGCCGGGTGCAGATCGTCGCCGCGTATCTCGGTTTCAAACGGGATCAGCCATTCCTCAAACAAGGCTTGCGCCTCGGTAGTGAACCTCCATTCCGTCGGCTCGGTGTCGCTGGCTGGCTGCAGTTCATTCAAGCGTTCAAACACCGCCCATGCGGTCTGCTTCGCTGGGGTGTCCGGCCACCGGTCCACATAGATGAAATCCCGGTTCACGTCCGGCCACACGGTTAGCCCGAAGCGTTGCAGCAGCCCATCATCACCCGCGCCGCCTGCCACGGCTTCCCGGACATAGCTTTGCACCTTGCCCGGTTGAATGCCGCCCAGCATCGCCAGACACACACGCGGAATGTGGTGGGTGCCGCGCATGATCCGGTCCACGGTATAGCCTTGATTTCCGTCGTAGCCTTGCAGGTAGAAGGCCCGTGCCCCTTCCTGTCCTGCCCGATCCATACTGCACAGCAAGCCGTGAATTTCATCTCGATAACTCAGTGTGCCCCACGGGTTGACCGTCAGAAGTTCGCCCAGCTTTTCCACCGTGGCATCGTTCACGACGTAGCGCCGCGCTACGGGTTCCGCTGGCGTGTCCGCTGGCTGTAGCAGCGCCCGCGCCTTGTTCGGGTCTTTGGCGGCAAGTCCCTTTGCTTGTCGCTCGTTCGATTCAGCGGCCATCGTCGCCACCTTGCAGTCGAGTTCCCATGCGTCATGTGCTTCCTGCCATTGCTCGCGCTCTGCTTTTTCAAGCCGGTGCAATGGCTTCAGGGCTTCGCTCAGTGCTGGCGACTTCATCACGCCGGGACGGCCGACAATCGCGCCCCAAAGGTTCGGCACCACGCGCCAATCGTCCCGCGCCTTCGGTGCCACCACGGCTCGCGCACCGATCAGGCTTGAGATCGCCACTACAGCGCCCACCGCTGGAAAGTCCGGGGGACATTGCATGCGGTCTGCAATGTCAGCCACCCAGCCGCGCAGCGCCTCGGGCAACAGTTCCGGGTCGAACGCTGCCACCGCCGGTAGGCTATCGGGCAAGGGTGTTGGTTGCGGCCAGTCGGCCTCGGTGGGCACCTCCACTGCCGCCTCGATCCCCGCTTGTACCGCTTCGGCGCCCGCTAATTGGTGAAGGTCGTTGAAGTCAGTGGCCTTGTCGGGTCGGTCCGCCGCGAACACTGGGACGGCCAGCAGCCCAGCGACGGCCCGCGCTGCCTCGGTCGCTTTGCTCCGGCCCGGATTGCCTTCCGTCTGCCAATCATCATCGGACGCAATGATGATCTTCAGCGCCGGATACTTGCTGCGCAGCGCCATCGCCACGGGTTGCAGGTTGCCTGCATTGAATGCCACTGCCACCGCCATGCCTGTCGCCTCATGGATGCTTGCGCCGGTCGCGTACCCCTCACACACGATCAGCACGCCACCAGGTTTGCCAATGGAGTGATAGCAGCCTGTCACGCGCCCGCCCGGCATGAATCGCTTGGCGCCATCCGGTGCGATGGTTTGCAGACTGTGCAGGGTGCCCGCAGTGTCTCGCATAGGGATCATTAGTCGGTGCCCGTCGAACTTCGCACCGTGTGCCTTGATGCTTTTGCGGGTCAGGTACTCGTGCGCCGTTGCTGGTGCTGCCGCCTGCCAAAGCGCCGCCGCTGTCTGGCTGGCCTCTTGCTGGCGCTGCACCTGTTCCGCGTCCCGTCGCGCTCGAATGGCCTTGATACGCTGCCGGTGGGATTCGCGTTCGGCTGGCGTCATCGCTTGATCGGACTTCGCGCACCAGTTCGATTGCAGGCCGCTACGCCAACAGCCAAAGGCGCCAGCCGCTATGCCATCGGTGTGCAACATGTACCAGCCGGAATCGTCGCCGCGCCTACCGCTGGTGCTGAATCGGTGAATCTGGCCGTCCGCGTGGATGGTGTCCGGTGCATCGAGTCCAGCCGCTGCAATTGCCAGCCGGAAATGTTCGGTCGGGTCGCTCACAGTCGCCCTCCGATCTGCGCTAGGAACAGCGCTGCATCGTGCAGGCTGGGTAGGTAGCGCACCAGCCCCCAGCGTTCGGCCCAATAGGCTTCTATGCCGTCACGGGCGGCAACGCGATTGATCGTGTGCCCACGCAAGGCATAAGCGGCCCGTAGGTTGGCAAATGCCTTGTCGCTGTCGGCTGTGTTCGATAGAGTCTGTTTGTCTGTGTGGCCTGCCGTGGGATTGCCGTCCCCGGTGGGCATTTCTTTTGGCGTAGCGTCCGTGTGCATCGCCGCCCCTTACGCCGTTGCTGCGGTCTGTGCCTCGATCCATGCGCGAACATCGCCCACTTTCCAGGCTGTGACGCGCTCAGACAGTTTGATCGGCTTGGGAAACGTGCCCGCCTTCACCTTGCGCCAAAGCGTCGGCGCGCTGAAAGGCAGCGGGGCTGGCGTCTCTGGCCGCTTGGGGCTTTGGACCAGTTGGGACTCGCGCATGAATGCGCTGTCTGGCAGGGCGTCGAACACCGATGGGGTGATAGTTGGGATTGCCGCTGCAATCGCCGTCGGTGCCGTCTTGGGTTTGTGTGACATTGCTTGCCGTCCTGTGAAGTTGACGACTTGAATGTTGTCCCCGTGTTGCTATCAAAGATATAGCACTAAGCCAGCAGGGTACGTACCTTGCTGGCGGGGTGCGTACCCTGCTAGGAGGGTACGGATTCCCACTCCTTGCACCAGCGTTCAATGACGCGTTGGCTTTCCAGCGACTCAAACTTGCTCAGCATGTCACGGGCGAATGCGGCCTTTCCTGCGTAGCGGGATGGATCCCGCCGCCACAACTGCCAGCATTCCTTGACCCGTTCCTTTTCGACCTGCTTAGGATCTGCAGCGTGTCGCCGCACAGCGAGAAGGCGGGCCTTTGTTGATGCCGCGTCTGCGACCACGAGATCGAGAAAGAAGTAGATCGAGTCTTCGTCTAGATACTTTTTGACGTCAGCATTCAACAAATGCCATTGTTCCTTGAACAGCCTGAAGAAGGCCTCTGCCTTCTCCTTGCTTTTCAACTGCGATTGCTTGGTTCGTTCCATACTTGCGAGTACGTCGGCTCTGACCCTGTTGACGTCAAACCCTTGTTCTTCAAGGAAAGCAAGATATTCGTCTTGGCTGAAACGGTCGCTTCCGTAGAGCTCGGCGAATTGCTTAGGACTGAAGTCATAGCGGTATGTGCCTGAAGCGTCGGCACGTTCTCTTGCCTGTTGAAGCGCCTCAAGCGAATATGCCCAACACATCCCGCGGTCATCCTCGATCAACTCTGTCGGAGTGATCAGCCTTGTCCATGTCATCTGCGTCCCTCGCGCCCCTGAAAAAAGCAGCCAGCCCAGCCCGTCAGGGAAACGGGTCTTCGGGGATCAGCCTAGGGCTGGCGAAACTGTCTTATTTTGTCGCGGTGCGCAGCGGGATAACGTCCGCACCAATGCGCAGCTTGTCCAGGTAGTCCGCCCACCGCTGCATCATCTCTTTCCGCGCCGGCAGGTGCGCCGTGCGGTTATAGGCCCGCCCATTGGCATCCTTAACGGCGTGGGCCAGTTGGTGCTCGATCAAGTCCACGCGCTCGCCTAGCACTTCATCCATGATCGTCCGCGCCGTGGCCCGGAACCCGTGCCCTGTGTGCATTTCATTGCTGTAGCCCATGCCGCGCAGTGCTGCATTCACCGTGTTTTCGCTCATGGGCCTTTCGCCCGTGCGCAGGCTGGGGAACACATAGCGGCCATGCCCTGTGACGGGGTGCAGGCTTTGCAGAATCGCCACGGCCTGCCGGGATAGCGGGACAATGTGGTCATTCTTCATCTTCATTTTCGCGCCGGGGATGCGCCACTCTGCCGCCTCCAGATCAATCTCTGCCCACTCAGCCGCCCGCAGTTCACCGGGTCGAACGAACACCAACGGGGACAGTTTCAGTGCTGCCCGTGAATAGGGGTGCCCGGTGTAGGAATAGATCGCTCGCAGCAATTCGCCCAACTTCGCCGGGTCGGTGATGGCTGCATAGTGCTTTGTCTCGGCGTGCTGGAATGCGCCGCGCAGGTCGGCGGTTACGTCACGTTCTGCCGTGCCTTCGGCCACCGCATAGCGGAACACTTGCCCGCATATCTGATTGATCCTCTTGGCGCTGTCGAACGCCTCTCGCGCTTCCATCTTGCGAACCACGCCCAAGACGTCACGCGGTCCGATGCTGGTAATGGGCATGGCCCCGATGAAGGGGAAAACGTCCTTTTCCAGCCATGTTGACACCTTGCCTTGGGTGATTGCGGCCCGCTTTGCTGCCGTGGCCTTCAACCATTGTTCGCCCACAGCCCGAAAAGTGTTTCCAGCCTCTGCCGCTCTAGCTTGCTTTTCCTCGCGCTTGGCTGCGCTGGGGTCGACCCCGTCCGCCAGCAACTCCCGCGCCTTGTCTCGCCGCTGCCTCGCCTTGGCAAGCGATACCGCCGGGTACACGCCGAGCGCCAGCGTCTTGCGCTTTCCTGCGAAGCGGTAATTCACGCGCCAGTACTTGCCGCTTTCAGTGACCAGCAAGTACATGCCGCCACCGTCGGTGTGCTTGTCGCCTGCGGGCGCCCCGGTGGGCTTGATGTTCCTAACGAAAGTGTCTGTCAGTGCCATCCGTGCCCCCTTTGGCGGTATGTTGATTGGCGGCATTTTGGGATACCGCCGCAAGTACCGCTTTTTTGGCGGTATGTCATGGTAGCCAGTGATAGGGCTTGAGACAAAGAAAAACCCGCAACGCTAGGAAGCATGCGGGTTTCAGAGGTGGGGTGAGACGTCTTGATTCGTTCTCGTGGTGCCCTCGACAGGAATCGAACCTGTATCTGAGTCTTAGGAGGACCCCGTTCTATCCATTGAACTACGAGGACGAGTGCGCCCCGGACTTTACCAGTTCAGCCCCGGCGCGCCMTAGTCGAACTGGACTGTGTAGATCAGGTCGATCGCGCTCTGCTGCCCGGCCTGCGCCCGCAGCGTCAGCCGCCGCGTCAGGTCGTAGAAGATGAAGAAGGTGCCCAGCGTGCCGCCCAGGCTGCGCTCGTAGGTGATGTAGAAATCCTGCGCGACGCGTTTGCCGACCGTGACCGCCGAGTCGCGCACGTCGCCGCCGCTGCCCGGGCCCTTGAAGCCGATCTCGTCGAGGCCGAAGCGGCTCGCCAGCCCGCCCCCGCCGCTGCCGCCGAGGCCGCTGAGCAGCGCCAGCGCGGCCTGCTGAAGCAGCACCGACTCGCTGCCGCTGGTGGCCGACGCCCGCCCCAGCACCAGCCAGGTGAGGGTTTCCTGGTCCGACAGCTGCGGTTCCGAATAGAGGCGCACGCGCGGTGAATGCGCCGTGCCGGTGATGGCGACGCCGGCGCGCTGCGAGATGTTCGGCCGGATCGCCAGGATGTCGAGTTGCGGGTTGTCGAACGGACCGTTGAAGCGAGCGATGCCGGTCTCGATGTTCAGCGCCTGCCCGTAGGCGCGGTACTGCCCGGCGACGGTGCGGACCTCGCCGGTGATGCGCGGCGGGGCGCTCAGGCTGTTGCTGCGGATTTCGAGCTTGCCCGCCAGCCGGGTCGTGATGCCGCGCCCCTGCACCGCGAAATCGCTGCCGAGGTCGAAGCTCACCGCGATGTCCGGCGGTTTCGCGGTCTCCGCCCGGGCGACGTCGGTCCGGTTCTCGGCCGCCCGGCGCTTCGCCTCTTCGGCGGCTTCGCGGTCGATTGCCGCCGAGCGCACCACGACGTCGCTGCCCAGGCCGGGCGCGGTCTCGTCCGGCAGGATGATGACCGCGCGGTCGGTCTTGATGTCGCCGCGCAGCGTGAACTGTCCAGCGGCGAGCCGGGCTTGCAGGTCGCCCGACAGCGTGACCTGCCGATCGGCACGCACCAGCACCCGCAGCGCGCGCAGCTGGGCCTCGACCGACATCCGGATGCCGCTACCGGCCCCGGCGGCGGGCGCGGCGCCCCAGGCCAGCTCGCCGCGCGCCGACAGCG
>NZ_JBFUIU010000199.1:0-12882 GCF_056401695.1 Variovorax sp. P4_D9 | reverse complement strand
GAACTGCGCCGGGTCGCGGTTGGCGGCGGCGAACACCAGCAGGATGCGTGCGCCGGCCGGCAGCTGAACGCCATCGAGCTCCACCGCTTCCTTGGCCTGGCGCCGCCAGGCTTGCACCGGCGGATCGAAGCGCATGCCTTCTTCCACCACCGGCGCCAGCGGCTGGGTGCCGGCGCAGATCGCGTTCCACAGATCGCGCCGCGGCAGCACCGCCTTGAACAGGTTGGCGGCCGCGCTCGACGTGGTCTCGTGGCCGGCGAACAGCAGGTTGAAGGCGATGGCGCCGATCTCGTGCAGCGTCGCCTTGGAATCGTCGCCATCGCGCAGGCGCACGAGGTCGCTCAGGTAGTCGTCCTGCGGCGCGGCTGCCTTGCGCTGCACCAGATCGATCGCATAGCGGTAGTACTCGACCGCCTCGCCGGCCAGCTTGACCTGCTCACCCTCGGTGGGTCGGCCCCAGGTCATCACCACCCGGCTGGAGGCCCATTGCTTGACCTTGGCTACGTCCTCGGGCGGCACGCCCAGCAGGCGGAACAGCACCAGTGCGGGTACGTCCCATGTGAGGGCCTTCACCAGGTCGGCGGGCGAAGGGCCGGCCGCCATGCGCGCCACGTGTTCCTCCACTGTCTCGACGATGAAGGGCTTCAGCGCCTGCAACCGTTCCCGTTGCAAAGGCGCGCCGAAGAAGGCGCGGTACTTCGGGTGGCTGGGCGGGTCGTTGTTGACCAGCAGCGGCGGCACGTTGAAGTCGGAGCTGGCGATGATGCCGCGCGCATGCGGGCACAGCGGCGTCAGCGGGTCGGACGCGATCATGGCGGAATAGCGGCTGGTGTCGCGCAGGATCGCCTTCACGGTTTCGAAGCGCGTCACCACCCAGGAGCCGATCTCCGGCGAGAAGAACACCGGTTCGGACTCCCGCAACTGCGCCAGCTGCGGATACGGGTCCAGCACGTAGCCCGGCGCGAACGGGTCGAAGCGTTCGCTCGCCTCCGTGACCGGGCCGGCGGCCCTGGCCGAAGCTTCGGTGGACAGCAGCCGCATGGCGTCAGGGCAGCAGGGCCAGCTCGCCGTTCTTCACGGTCAGCATCACGCCGCCGTAGTTGGGATGGCGCTCCTTGTCCTTGACCCACATGCCGTTGCCGATCACCACCGGCACGTTGTTGATCTTCTCCAGCTCGGCGCGGACCTTCGCGCGGTCGGGATTGGGGCCGGCATTGCGGATCGCCTGCACGCCGATCTGCGCCAGGGTGTAGCCCATGGCCGCCCAGTTGTCCGGGACTTCCTTGTAGCGCGCCTTGTAGGCGGCGACGAAGGCGGGATTCAGCGGGTTGGTGCTGCTGGCGGAGTAGTCCGCGATGATGAGCGTGCCTTCGACCGCCTTGCCGCCGGTCTGCATGTACTTGGTCGAGGCCAGCGAGGATGGGCCGACGATGCGCACCTTGGCCGGCACGCCGGCCTGGCGCATCTGGATCGCCAGGTTGGCGGTGATCTCCGGCGGGGCGCCGACGTAGACGGCGTCGATGTCCTGCGAGGCGAGCTTGGTGGCCAGCGCCAGGAAGTTGGATTCGGAGGTGAGGATGCCGTTGTCCGAGACGATGGTCACGCCCCCCGCCTTGACGCCATCGCGGAAGGCGTTCTTCTGCTCGATGATGCCGTCGCTGGCCTGGTCGTAGACCAGGGCGATCTTTTTGATGCCCGATTTTTCGGCCACGTACTTGGACAGGAAACCCATGATGTCCACGGCCTGGGCCTGGACCTTGAACGCCCAGGGGCCCGTGGCCAGGATGCCGTTGGAGGAGCCGATGGCGAACAGCGGCACCTGCAGCTCGTTCGCCACCGGGCCGGCGGCGATGGCCGAGAAGCTGTTGGTGGGGCCCATGATCATCAGCGCGCGGTCGCGGCGGCCGAATTGCGTCACCAGGCTGATGGCCTGTGCCTTGTCGGCGGCCTCGTCGCCTTCGAGGATCTTGATCTTCGCACCGCCGGGCATGCCCTTCTGGTTGGCTTCCTCCAGCGCCAGGCGCATGCCGTTCTGGATCGGCACGCCGCCGAAGGCGAACACACCGCTGGTGGCGTTCATGATGCCGATGGGCAACTCCTGCGCCGCGGCCGGCAGGGCAGCGAACGAGGAAAGGGCGAGGGCGGTCGCTGCCGCGAGGGTGAGCCTGCGAAGGACTTGCATGGTTTGTCTCCGAAAGAAAATCAGTTGCCCGACCAGGTCGGGCCAAGGGCGGCCAGTGCGGCCTGGGTTGGTCGGGTGTAGGCGCGCAGGCGGCTCGGCATGAGGCCCAGCCGCTGCTTCAGCGTGATGGCGTGTTCGGCGGCCAGGATGGAAACGCCGACCGAGTCGATGACCGGCACGCCGTCCACTTCCTGCAGGCCGTTGACGGCGACGATGGCCGCGACCATGCCTTCGGCCGGGATCACGGCGTCGGCGCCGGCGGCAATGGCCTTGCGCGCGGCGGCCTTGAAGCGTTCGAGATAGGCGGCGGGCGCCTCGAACTCCCGCTCCAGCTCCGTCTCCAGCATCGCGCTGGCGACCAGCTGGATGCCGCTGACACGGGAGGCGAAGCGGTGGCGTTCGATCGAAGCCTCCACGTAGGGCACGGTCTGCTCGCTCAGGACCAGCAGGGCCATCTTCGGCGCGATGCTGCAGCCGGCCAGCATGGACGCTTCGAAGGCCGAGATCACCGGGATCTCGACCAGCGAGCGCAGTTCGCGCAGCGCCGGCTCGGCGAAGGTGCCGATGACGAAGGCGTCGTAGCCCTGCTGCTGCGCCTTCCAGACGTTGCGCAGGAATAGCGGCACGACCACGCTGGTGTAGACCGCGGGCGAAAGAATCACGTCGGCCTGCAGCAGGCCGTGGCCGAGGTCGGCGTCCATGCCGTGCGCCGTGATGTGCGTGCCGGGCGAGCCGACGCGCTCAGCGTGCTGATGCAGCGCCGCCACGAAGGACGGGTGCTTGGAAGCATCCGCGGTGAACTGGTACCAGAATTTCATGGACGCAGTTTCTGCGCCACCGGAGCGACCGTCTGTCCCCGTAGCAGGGGACCCGTCCCACCGTGGGGGGACATACAGGCGAGGAGTGCTTTTCTATTCTCCGGCCATGCTGATGCAACAACTCCTGAACGGCATCGTCGTAGGCAGCGTCTACGCGCTCTTTGCCCTCGGGTTTACCCTGCTCTTCGGGGTGAACCACATCATGAACATGGCCCACGGCTCGGTCTTCATGTGGGGTGCCTTCGCCGGCCTCTACGCGGTGACCATGCTGGACGCGCCGATCTACCTGGCGCTGCTGATCGGCATGCTCGCCGGCGGCCTGGTGTCGGTGGCGCTCGACGTGTTCGCCTTCAGGCCCTTGCGGCGCCGCAACGCGCCGGAATTCTCGGCCATCGTGTCATCGATAGGGGCGGACCTGGTGTTGCTAGCGATAGCGCAGAAGGTCTCCAACACCGCCATCATGCGTTTCCCCTTCGACGCCTTCCCGGTCGTCGTCTTCAACGTGTTCGGCCTGCGCATCCAGCTGCTGCAGTTGGTGATCATCGCGCTGGTGGTGGCCATGGTGTTCGGCCTGGTCTGGTACCTGTACCGCACCACCTTCGGCCAGCGCATACGCGCCGTCGCCTACTCGGAACAGACCTCGCGCCTGCTCGGCATCAACCCCGGCCCGGTGAACATGCAGGTGTTCATGATCTCCGGCGCGCTCGCGGGCATGGCTGGCGTGCTGATCGGCCTGGTCTTCAACTCGGTGCACTTCGCGATGGGCGAGCCGCTGCTGCTGCGCGCCTTCGTGATCATCATCCTGGGCGGCCTGGGCAGCATTCCCGGCGCGCTGATCGCGGGGCTGGCCATAGGCATCGTGCAGACCCTGGCCGTCGCCTACGTGGGCTCCGGCGTCGCCGAGGCCATCGTCTTCCTGGCCCTGTTCATCGTCATCCTGGTCAAGCCGACCGGCCTGTTCGGCCAGTCCACGGCGGCCATGCGGATCCAACGCGCATGATCAACTTCTTCTACACCTACCAGTCGCTGTTCGACCACATCCTGGTCTACGCGCTGCTGGCCATGAGCCAGTACGTGGTGCTGCGTGCCGGCGTGTTCTCGCTGGGCACCGCCGGCTTCGCGGCCCTGGGCGCCTACGGCACCGCGCTGCTGATCACCAAGGCCGGCTGGCCGCCGGTGGCCGCCATCCTCGCAGGCACGCTGCTGGGCACCATCGCCAGCGCCTTGCTGGCGCTGCCGCTGTCGCGTCTGCGCGGGGTGTTCCAGGCGGTGGCCACGCTGGCGCTGGTGCAGATCGTGCTGTCGGCCAACCAGAACTGGGTCAGCCTCACCAATGGTGCGCTCGGCGTCAACGGCATTCCCAAGGTTGCCAGCACGCCCATCCTGCTGGCGATCGTCGTCGTGGTCGTGTTCCTGCTGGTGGCCATGGGTCGCTACAGCATCGGCCGCGCCTGGGACGTGATCCGCGAGGACGAGACGGTGGCTGTGTCGCTGGGCATCTCGGTGCCGTACTACCACCGCATCGCCTTCATCATATCCGGCGCACTGGCCGGACTGGGCGGCGCGCTGCAAGCCACCAGCAGCTACGCCATCACGCCCAACGAATTTGGTTTCAGCATGCTGGTCGCCGCGCTGACCATGGTGGTGCTGGGCGGACGCACCACGGTCTGGGGCGCGCTGGTCGGCGCCGCCATCCTGACCTCGCTGCCCGAGCTGTTCCGCGTGTTCGCCGATTACCGCAACGTGGTGCAGGGCATCCTGCTGATGCTAGTGATCGTCTACCTGCCGCGCGGCGTGGCCGACACCGTGATGGGCCGGCTGCGCGATCGCCGGCTGCGGCGGGCCACCCTTGCGGCGGCGCCCGTCCCGGAGCCCCCGCCGCAAGTCATCAACACCAACATGGAAGCAGGAGCGCATACATGACCGCCACGCTGGTCCTCCAGGACGTCGCCCGCCACTTCGGCGGCGTGCCGGCCGTCGACGGCGTCAGCATCCAGGTGCCCGCCGGCACGATCACCGGCCTCATCGGCCCCAATGGCGCCGGCAAGACCACGGTGGTCAACCTGATCACGGGGCTGCTGCACCTGACCTCGGGCAAGGTGCTGCTGGAGGGCAAGGACGTCTCGCGCGAGGAAGCGCCCGACCTGGCGCGCGCCGGCGTGGCCCGCACTTTCCAGAACATCCGGCTGGTGCCCGACGCTTCCGTGCTGGACAACGTCGTCGCCGGCTTCCACCGCCACGAGAAGTCCGGGCTGTGGGCCAACCTGCTGGGCCTGCCCTCGGCGCGTGCCGAAGCGGGGGAGCTGAAGCGCAAGGCGATGGAACTGCTGGCGCGCTTCGACATGACCGCGCTGGCCGAGCACCGTGCCGGTGGCCTGTCGTACGGCCACCAGCGCCGCATCGAGATGATGCGGGCACTGGCCACCAACCCTAAGCTGCTGCTGCTGGACGAGCCGGTGGCCGGCATGAACGACGCCGAGGCCGAGAGCCTGGCCGGCATCTTCCGCAAGGTGGCGGCCGACGGCGTGGCCGTGCTGCTGATCGAGCACAACATGCGCTTCGTCATGTCGCTGTGCTCGCACATCTACGTGCTGGCCTCGGGCCGGCTGATCGCACAGGGCCAGCCCGAGGCCGTCGGCCGCGACCCCAAGGTCGTCGAAGCCTACCTGGGAGCCTGATCGCATGCTGCAAGTCCGCAACCTCAACGTCCACTACCGCGGCATCCAGGCCCTGCGCGGGGTCGACCTGATGGTGAAGAAGGGCGAGATCTTCGCCCTGATCGGCCCCAACGGCGCCGGCAAGTCGAGCCTGGTGAACGCGCTCTCGGGCATCGTGCCGAGCGACGGCGAGATCCTGTTCGAAGGCGAGCCGCTGGGCCGCCGCGCTGCCCACCTGCGCTCGCGCGCCGGCATCATCCAGGTGCCCGAGGGCCGGCGGGTGATCGCGCCGCTGTCGGTGGCAGAGAACCTGGAGCTGGGGCGGCAATCCGCTGGCATGCGCGGCAGCGATGCCGCCGATCTCGATCGCGTGCATGCGCTGTTCCCGGTGCTGAAAGACCGCCGCAACCAGTTGTCCGGCTCTCTTTCCGGTGGCCAGCAGCAGATGCTGGCGATCGGCCGCGCACTGATGGGGCGGCCCAAGGTGCTGATGCTCGACGAGCCCAGCCTGGGGCTGGCGCCGGTGGTCATCAAGGACGTGTTCAGGGCATTGGTGCAACTCAATCGCGAGGGCCTGACCATCCTGCTGGTGGAACAGAACGCCAAGCTGGCGCTGCAGACGGCGCATCGCGCTGCGGTGCTTGAGCAAGGCCGCATCGTGCACCAGGGCGCCGCCGCGGAGCTGGCCGACGATCCGGTCATCGCTGACCATTACTTCGGCCGCGCGGGCCTCATCGCGTGAATCTCTCACTGGAGACCCCATGAAACTGACTCCCCCAGCCAAGACGCTCGACGAGCGCCTGCGCCGCATCGAGGACTACCTCGAGATCCAGCAGCTGATCGCCGCCTACGGCCCCGCGGCCGACAGCTGCAACATGGAAGAGATCATGCGGATGTGGCACGAGGACTGCGTCTACGACGTGGGCGGCATCGACTACTACGCGGGGCATGCCCGGCTGAAGCAGGCCTATGAGATCGACTTCCATACGAACATCGTCAAGCAGGGGTCGGCGCACGCGTGCACGGCGCCGCATATCGTGATCGAAGGGGACAAGGCGACCGCCACCCACTACGGGACCCTGTTCACGCGCAAGGATGGGCAGTTCGTGCTGTTGCGGCTGACGGCGTCGCGCTGGGACCTGCAGCGGTTCGAGGAACAGGGCTGGCGCGTGATGCAGCGCACGAATCGTTTGCTTGACGGCAGTGCCGAGGCGCGGCAGATCCTGACCGAGGTGCAGCAGCCGCCGTCGAAAGTGACGGTGGGGAAGAACGTGAAGTAGGCCAGCCGGCTTCATGTGAAACGGGCCCGCGAGGGCCCGTTTCGTCTTGGAGCGGGCCGTCGCCGGCCCTTCACATCTCACTTCGCGGCTGCTGCCGCCCCCGCCCGGTACGCCGCCAGCGCCGCCGCCGGATCGGCAATGCCCTTGCCCTTGGCCGCCGCGATCCAGTCCGTCTCGCTCGGCTTCAGTTTCTCCTTGAACTGCGCCAGCACCGCCGGCGACAGCTCCTGGATCGTGTAGCCCGCCTTGCGCATCGCATCGTAGGCTTCCGTGTTGACCTTCTGGTAGGCCTCGCCGAAGCGCTGCGCCAGCTTCTCGCCGGAGATCGCGCGGATTGCCGCCTGGTCCTTGGCCGAGATCCTGGCCCACACGTCGGGGTTGATGATCATTGCCTGGCTCACGCCGACCAGTCCGCCGGGCACGATGGTGAAGTGCTTCAGCAGGCCCAGGGCGTTGGTGCTGACCACCGTCTCGGGGATCATCAGGCTGCCGTCGATGGCGCCGGAGGACAGCATCTCGAAGGCTTCGGCCGACGATTTCAGGATCGGCACGCCGCCCAGGGCCGTGACCTGGCGGGTGGCGATGTCGCTGGCAGTGCGCAGCTTGATGCCTTTGAAGTCCTCCAGGGTCTTCACCGGCCGGCTGCGGGTGGCGATATGCACAGGCGGCACGGCCCAGACGCCCAGCATCTCCGTGCCCTTGAACTCGTTGACCTTGGAGAAGTGGGCCATGTAGGTGCGGTGGAAGGCTGCGCTCATGCCGGGGCTGTCCCCGCTAAAGGGCAGCTCGCCCATCTCCGCCAGCTTGAAGCGGCCGGGCGTGTAGCCGACCACGATCCAGCTCATGTCGGCCAGGCCGTCGCGCACCACGTCGAATTGCGACTGCGGGGTGCCGACCGTCTTGGGCAGCACTTCCACCTTCACCCTGCCTTCGGTGACCGTTTCGATCTCCTTGAGGTAGGGCACGACCGGGCCGGTGTAGACCCAGTGGGTGGCGGGAACCCACGAGGAATACTTGATCGTCACGGGGTCCGCCGCGGCGAGTGTGCTGCCGAAAGCCAGCGCGAGGGCGGGCAGCAGTCGAGTCCATTGACGCATGTCTTGTCTCCTTGGGGTTTACTTGAAGAACAGTCCTGGCAGGTAGAGCGACAGGATGGGGAAGAAAGCGATGATGAAGACGCGGATGATGTCCGAGGCCACGAAGGGGACGATGCCGTGCAGCACCTCCTTGATGGGGATGTGCGGCGCGATGGAGCGCACCACGAAGAGGTTCATGCCCACTGGTGGAGCGATCATCCCGAGCTCGCACAGCACGATCAGCAGCACGCCGAACCAGACGGCGTCGTAGCCGAGCCCGGTGACGATGGGGAAGAACAGCGGCACGGTCAGCAGGATCATGGAGAGCTCCTCCATCAGCGCGCCGAGAATGATGTAGATCACGCAGATCACCAGGATCACGGTGAAGGGCGCGAAGCCGGAGCCCTGGACGAAGGACAGCAGCCCCTTGTGCGCGCCGGTGTAGTTAAGGAACTCGGTGAACACCAGGGCGCCGATCARCAGGCCGAAAATCACGGCGGTGGACTGCGCCGTCTCGATGAACACGTCCTGCAGCAGCTTCATCGTGAGCTGGCCGCGCATCCAGGCCAGCGCGAAGGCGCCGAAGGATCCGATGCCGGCCGCTTCGGCCGCGGTGAACACGCCGCTGTAGATGCCGCCCAGGACGAAGGCGAACAGCACCGCCACCGGCCAGATGGCGACCAGCGTCCGTATCCGCTCCGGCCAGCCCGCCTTGGCCGAGGCCGGGCCGGCATCGGGGTCGCGCCAGACGCTCCACCACACCGCGCCCATGTAGCCCAGTACACCGATCAGCCCCGGGATCAGGGCCGCGGCATACAGCTTGCCGATGTGGGTCTCGGTCATGATGCCGTAGATCACCAGCAGCACGCTCGGCGGGATGATGATGCCCAGGGTGGCGCCGCCGGCGATGGTGGCGGCGCTCAGGCGGTCCTTGTAGCCGGCCGCCGCCATCGAGGGAAGCGCCACCTTGCCCATGGTGACGACGGTGGCGACGCTGGAGCCGCACACCATGGCGAACCCGCCGCACGAGAGGACGGTGGCGTTCGCCAGGCCGCCGCGGCGGTGGCCGATGAAGGCCTGCGCGGCGCGAAACAGCTCACGCGAAACGCCGGTGGCCGCGATCAGGTTTCCCATCAGCACGAACAGCGGAATGACGACCATCGAATACGACATAGCCGCCTCGCGCGTCGTCAGGCCCAGCATCACGAAGGACTGCCTCCAGCCGGTCAGCAAGCCGAAGCCGATGACGCCGGTGATGCCCAACGCCACCGCGATCGGCACGCGCATGAAGATGAGGACGAAGGAGAAGCCGAAACCCGCCAGTGCCGCTGTCATGGTTCGTTCTCCTCAGGTGGCGCCGGCGCCGTGTTCGGCAATTTCAGACGGGCGTGCCGCGTCCACCGGCGTCGGGACACCGCGCAGCGAATTGATCATGGCGAACACGAAGGCGAGGCCGACCATCGCTGCGAACACCCCCATGGCATAGAGGATGGGCCCGAGCGGGATGTGCAGCGTGGGCGTCCTGTCGTCGTAGCCCAGGGCCTTGTCGCCCATCACCCAGACCTGCCAGCCGATCAGAGAGAACATCACCGCGCCCAGCAGCGAGGCGAACGCATCGAGCCAGGCCACGGCGGCCTTGGGCACCATGGTGTCGACCAGGTCGATCACGATGTGCTGGCCGGCGATGGCCACGCGCGGCAGCATCAGGAAGATGACGGCCGCGAGCATCAGCTCCGTGAGCTCCGAGGTGCCGCTGACCGGCCGGTTGACCACGTTTCGGCCGGCGACGTCCAGGAACGTCAGCAGCATCAGGCAGAACAGCAGGAAGCCCGCCGCCCGCGAGGACCAGGTGTCGATGTGCTTGTACATGGCTAGCGCGCGGCGGAGGCCTGCGACTTGCGCACCGCTTCCAGCTGGCCCTCGGCCGTTGCTTCCCACTTGCGGTGCAGCGTCAGCCCGCCGTCGACCGGGAGCGTCACACCTGTGATGAAGCTGGAGGCGTCGCTCGCCAGGAACAGCGCGGTTTCCGCGATGTCCGACACCTTCCCCGCGCGCGGAATCGGCTGCATCCGCGCGAAATGGTCCATGTTCATGTTCTGGGAGATCTCGTCGCCGAGCTTGGCGTCGCCATGCACGTGGCCGCTCCAGATGGAGGTGGCGAAGCCTCCCGGCACCAGGGTGTTGACGCGGATGAAATGCGGCCCGAGCTGAAGCGCCGCGAAGCGGCCCATGGCGATCACGCCGGCCTTGCCCACGGTGTAGGCGTAGGGGCCGGAGCCGCCCAGCGCGACCGGGGCGGCGGACGAGACCAGGATGATGGAGCCGCCGCCGCGCTTCTTCAGCGCCGGCACCGCGTGCTTGATGCACAGCATGTTGGCGCGCAGCAGCATGGCCTGCGTGTCGTCCCAGCCGGCGACCGTCATGTCTTCCAGGGTGGACACGTCGCCGGTGGTGGCGGCGTTGTGGTACATGACGTCGAGGCCGCCGAACTTCTTCACCGCACGCTCGACGGCGGCGCGCACGTCGTCCTCCCTGCGCACGTCGCAGCGGATGAAGGACACGCTGTCGCCCAGGCGCCGCTCGAGCGCGATGCCCTTGTCCTCCTGCACGTCGGCGACGACCACTTTCGCGCCCTCGGCGACGAACAGCTCGCAGGCGGCGAGACCCATGCCGGAGACGGCGCCGGTGATGACGGCGACCTTGCCTTGCAGACGATTGGCCATGTGGTGGTTCCTTCTTGCGGTATCAGGCGGGCGTGATGCGCACCGGCATTGTGTTGATCGTGCGCATCTGGTTGATCGGACGGTAGGTGACCGGGCCGGTGAGCTCGATCGACTTCACGCGGCGTGCCAGCGCGCCGACGATGGCTTCCGACTCGGCGCGCGCGATCATCTGGCCCAGGCAGGTGTGGATGCCCTGGCCGAGCGCGAGGTGGGTGCCGGCAAGCGCCGGGCGGTCGAGGTCGAATTCGTCGGGCCGCTCCCAGAAGCGCGGGTCCCGGTTGCCGGCGCCGATGAAGGCGCCGATCTTCATGTCCGGCGCCAGCTTGATGCCGGAGAGCTCGGTCTCGCCGACCGTGGTGCGGAAGGTGACCTGGAATGGCGCCTCGTGCCGGATGCCTTCCTCGAAGGCCGCTTTCACCTTGGCCGGGTCGGCGCGCGCCTTGTCCCATTGCTTCGGATGCAGCGCGAGCTGGTGCAAGGTGAAGCCGATGCCGGAGATGGTCGAATCGGTGCCGCCGCCGACGATGCTGCGCATCACGTTGGTGGCGATGCCTTCCGCCAGCAGGCCGTCGTCCTCTGCCTTGAACAGCAGCTCGGCGAGCGAGCCGGGCAGCACGGAGTCGCGGCGAACGGAGTTCTCGTACCACTCCATGTAGGGCGCGGCCTTCTCCATGGCTTCGAAATAGATCTGGTTCTTCGGACCGCTCTGGTTGAAGCGCATGTCGCCGATGGCCAGCGTTGCGTCGCGCGGCAGCTCCACGCCCATCGACTGCGAGAAGGCTTCCAGCACGAAAGGCTCGGTGCACCCGGCGACGGCATCGAATTCGCGCAGCTCCAGCAGGCGGTCCACGTGCTGGTCCGCCTTCGCGATGAAGCCTTCCTTGAAGCGGCGGATCACCAGCGGCGACAGCACCTTCATCACCGCGGTCCGGATCGGCGTGTGTTCCGGCGGATCCGTCTCGACCAGCTTGCTGGGAATGCGGAAGTCGCCGGGCTTGCGGATGTCCTGGATGCCGACGCCGCCGGCGTGGCAGAAGCGCTGCCAGTCCGACATGACGGTCTTGCACTCGTCGTAGCGGCCGACGGCGTAGACGTCGTGCGCCTTGATGTAGACCACCGGGCCGGTCTCGCGCAGCGCCTGGTGGTACCCGTACGGGTCGCGCAGCACGTCGATGTCGTAAGGGTCGATGTCGAGAACCGGGACCTGTTGCGAGGTTGCGGTGGCGCTCATGGCTATCCTTGCGTTGCTGCGTGTCGGGCCAGTCTAGGTTTCGCTTCCGCGCGCGTCGGTCCCCCTGAGGCGGGACTGCCGCGGCGCCCTGCGCTGGCCAGAATGGCTTCATACCCCATCCACCGGAAGAACCCATGACCGCATCGCCCGCACGCCCCGCCAACTGGCTCCAGCATCCCGCCCTGAAAGACGCCGTCGTGCTGGTCGCGGGCGGTGGCAGCGGCATCGGCGAAGCAGCCGCGCACACGCTGGCTGCCAGCGGTGCGCGCATCGCGGTGGCGGACCGCCGGCCGGAGATGGCGCAGAAGGTCGCGGCCGACCTGGCCGAGACCGGCGCCAAGGCGATCGCCATCACCATGGACGTCACCTCGCAATCCGACATCGACGCCGCGGTCGCGCGGCTGGGCAAGGAATTCGGCCGCCTCGACATGCTGATCAACACGGCGGGCGTCATCAACCCGGCGGAGCTCGAGTCGCTGGACCTGACCGCCTGGCGCAAGACCTTCGAGGTCAACGTCGACGGCGCGCTGCTGCTGGCGCGTTCCTGCCTGCCGCTGCTGCGCCAGAGCAGCATGGCTTCCGTGGTCAACGTCTCGTCACTGGCGGGCGGCCGCGGCTATCCCAACGGCGGCGCGTACGGGCCGAGCAAGGCTGCGCTGATTTCGCTGTCGCGCCAGATGGCGCTGGAGTGGGCGGAGCACGGGATCCGCGTCAACTGTGTGAATCCCGGAACCGTGGACACGCCGCTGACGCGCGCCAACATGCGGCCCGACAGCATCAGGAGCCGCGAGTCGAGCATTCCCTTGCACCGCATGGGCCAGGCCAGCGAGCTCGGTGACCTGATCGCCTTCCTGGCGTCGCCGGCCGCGTCGTTCATCACCGCGCAGGACATCAACTGCGACGGCGGGCTATCGC
>NZ_JBFUIU010000198.1:0-12891 GCF_056401695.1 Variovorax sp. P4_D9 | reverse complement strand
CCCCCGCCCCGGCCGCTACCGCCGTAATGCCCCATCGACTGGCGGCTCGCGCCGCCGCGGCTCATCTGCTGGCGCTCCTGGCCGGCGTTGCCTGCGCCGCGCAGCGCGCTGTCGCTGGGGCGCCCCTGGACCTGCTGGAAGCCCCCTTGGCCCCGATCGGAGCTCCCCATGCCACCGCGAGGGTCGTTGCGCATTCCATCGCGCCCCTGGCCTGGGTCCATGCCGCGCTGCTGCATCGTCGATTGCGCCTGCTGACGTTGCGCATCGCGTGCACTGTCATTCCCGCGGAAGTCGGCGCGCTGACTGGCACCGGGCACGTTCTTGCCGAACTGCTGCTGGCTGCGCGCATCGCGGTACGGCACACCGCGCCTGTTGGCCGCGTTGTGCTGGAAATTCGTCTGGCTGGCGTTCAGCTGTCGGTTCGCGTTCACGCTGTTGAAGCGGTTCACGTTGATGTTGACATCCCCGCGGCCCCAGTTGCAATTGCCCCAGAGCGCGGCAGTGGCCGCGACGCCGACGCCAAAGGCAATCCCCGTTGCGAGCGCCGCGCCCGGGTAGTAGTACGCCGGCGGCGGGTAGTAGTACGGTGGATAGGCCGGATAGGGCCACACCCCGTACACCACGGTGGGGTTGTAGGCCGGTACGTAGACCACCTGTGGATCCGCGGGCTCGATCTTGATCACGGTCTGCTGCGTCTGCGGTTCCTGCTCGACGATGACCTTCTGCTGCTCGGAGCTCTTCAGGCTGCCGGTTTGCTGAGCCTTGGCGCGCAGCCGCTGCGCCGAGTCGAGCACGTCCTTGGACGAGGCGAGAAAGGCGTCGCCGAGGTTCTGCACCCAGTCTGGCTTGTCGCCCATTGTCTGCAGCACCTGCGGGAAGGCCGCCAGCGACTGCACGCTGGGATCCCAAGGCTGATCCGCGACCGCCTTCAGCGCCGCATCGCCCTTCTGGTCGGGATGGGCCTTCAGCCACTTGGCCGCGTCGGCGACATCGGCCGGGTAGGTCGCGGCCATCAGCACTTGCGACAGCAGCGAGTCCGGATACAGCGCGATCGGCGCCATCATCTGGTCCAACTGCGCTTGATCGAACGTTGACGATGCGATCGGCATGGGTGCGGCCGCGGCCGGAGCCGATTGAAGCGGTACCGCTCCGATGGGCACTGCCTGGTGAACCGGCGCGGCGCAGCTCGCGATCAGCATCGACAGTATGAGGGTGATGTGGAACGAGAGCGACAGTTGCTTCAGGGGTCTGCAGGTCATGGGGTGTCCAACGCGTTGTCGATGGTGAGCGTGCTGCCGCTTGCTGACGGCAAGAATTTAGTTACAAAATCCAGGCGGAAGTCTGAAGGGTCAGGCGGGATCGCACAAGAGATCGAACACGTATCTGTCCATTCACCCCCTTGCTCCCGACCGTGGCGGGGCATCAGTTGCTCATCTCGCCCTGGACTTGATCTCCCCGGCCTTGTTGGCCCTCGCGGCTTCCGCATTTTGGGCTGCACGAGCAGCGGCGCGCTCGTCGCTTCGCCATGTCGGTACGGCTTTCTTCGGCGCAGCGTCGGCGGGCTGCGCTGGTCTGGCGTCCGCGGGGCTCTGCCCCTGTGAGCGGCATAGGCCGCCGCGCGTTCCTCGGCGGAGTATGGGCTACGAGATCGGGTTTCCCTCTCCCAGTTGCGGACCCCGCGTTGCTTCGGCGTGTTCGTTCATCCACATTGCCCGGGCGACGGCCGCGTCGTCCGGATTCGTCGTCTGCGCTCCGGACGCCGCAGCCAGCACGGGGACAGCCAGCGCCATCGACACTGCGAGCAATTTCATTCCTGAAGTCCTTCGCACGGCGCCGCTAGAAGCTGTGCTTCAAGCCGATGTCGTCGTCACTCGAGCTGCGATCGGGCAACGTCATCGAGCCATCCAGCGAGTAAGACGATCCGCCCTTGTTGCGCAGATGCGCGTAGGTGGCCACCACTTCGAGAAGTTGTAGACATCCGACGATGTAGCCCGTGCCTTTGACGGGGAAGATCTGTTCGACCTTGTCCTGGATATAGCCGGGGTCACTTTGACGCTGCCGAAATCGTAGGATGCGCCGACATTGACGACTGGGATGTCGCCCGTCGTCTCACTCCCGGCGTACTGCGTCAACCCCGTCGAGACCGCCACGGCGAATGGGGCCGCTCGCATAGCCGACGCGTGCGGCATAGCCGTCGCCGTTGTTCGGGGTCGGGCTGTTCGAGTCGTTCTCGTCCATGAAGTACTGCACCTCGCCGAAGAACCGGTTGGTCGGCGAAACCATCTTCGACTCGGCAGCCACAGCGCCTTTCTACACAGCCTCCAGCGGGAACTGCCGTTCGTATGCTGTCTCCGAACCGCAGAGTTCGCCGATGGTGTGATGCTTCCGCATGCGAGTGAAATTGGCTTTGAGTAGCACACCCAAGCTGACCATCGATCGATTCCATGGCGAAATGGCAACACACCATGCCGAAGGCCTTGCTCTATCTTCAAAACTGGTTGAGAGTCACCCCTGGTTATTGTCTGAACACCAAGGCCTTTCGGGGGTTGCAATGAAAAAATGTCTGTTTGCGCTGGCGGGCCTGGCAGCTGTCGGCGCTGCGTCGGCGCAGTCTTCCGTCACACTGTTCGGTGTGGTCGACGCTGCAGTCAGCGGCTACAAGAACCGGTCGGAGACGCTGCTGGGCGCGAGCGTCGACAAGACCCAGACGGCGGTGACGAGCTCGGGCTACAACGGCACTCGTCTGGGCCTTCGCGGCACGGAAGATCTCGGCGGCGGCCTGGCCGCCAACTTCTGGATTGAAGCCGGCTTCAATACCGACACTGGCGCTGGCGCTGCGTCGGGCGCCTTGAGCTTCAACCGTCGTTCGACGGTGAGCCTGTCTGGCGCCTTCGGTGAAGTGCGCCTCGGTCGCGACTACTCTCCGACGTTCTGGAACGACAATATTTTCGATCCGTTCGGCACCAACGGCGTAGGCACCAACCTAATCGCGACCGCCAGCGGCGGTGTCGCCCTTGGCGTGCCGAACAGCGGCTTCCAGGCGAATCCGAACTACGTGCGCACCAGCAACTCGGTCGGCTACTTCCTGCCGCCGAACCTGGGTGGCTTCTACGGCCAGATCATGTACGCGTTCAACGAAAAGATCAGCTACGATCCGGGCGGCCTGACGCCTCCCGGCATTGCTGCCATCGTCGCCAATCCGGCGCTGAGCGCCGTTGCCGACAACTCGCGCGTCGGTCGCTACATTGGTGGTCGCTTCGGCTACGCCAACGGTCCGCTGGATGTCGCCCTGGCCTACGGTGAAAGCACGATCGGTTCGAACTTCTACCTCGGCTCGACGACCGCGCTTGAAACGTGGAACCTCGGCGCTTCGTATGACTTCGGCGTGGTCAAGCTGTTCGGTGAATACTCCAACAACAAGCAGGACACCCAACTGGCCGTCAACGCGTTCAATCCTTTCGGCAGAACCAAGCCGGGCGCCAATGGTGGCCTGATCGGCGCGACCGTGCCGATCGGTGCTGGCTTGATCCGCGTTTCGTACGCCGAGGTGAGGTACAACAACCTCCCGGCCGGCATCTTCGCGTCGCAGCCGAAGGCCGACCAGTTCGCGCTCGGCTACGTGTACAACCTGTCGAAGCGCACGGCGCTCTACGCGACCACCGCGTACCTCAGAGACCATGACGGCGCTGCGCTGACCGTGACCGGCTCGCCGCTCTTCTTCACGGGCCCGGTCCCCGGCGGTATCGGCATTGCCGTGCCGAACAAATCGGTGGGTTATGACCTGGGCATCCGTCACGCCTTCTGACACGATTCCGCCTGCCTGCAACAAGCAGTCACCTTCAATCTCCAGAGACCAGTTTGCGTCCGACAACGCCTGACAAGGTGAGAGCAATGCAGAAGATCCTCATTGGCGCAGCGGAGTCGCCCAGCATCACCATGCCAAGCACCGCAGTGACCGCAGCGCCATACTGGGCCAGACCAATACTGTTCGGATAGAGAAAATCTGACGTCGCAACGACGGGGTCGAGCATGGCGAGAACCAAGGCGGTCCTGGGCAGCGGGCTGATTTTCTGAGCGCCAGCCTGCTGGCGCGGGTGGTGCCTGCCGAGGTGGTCAACACTGTGCTGGACGCCCACGGCTGCAACTCGCAGCGCGTGCGCAGCTTTCCGGGCAGTGGCTGGGGCGTACTACTGCATGGCACTGAGCCTGTACCCCGAGGCAGCCTACGAGGAAGTGTTCGACGCCGTGTCGCAGGGCTTGGCTTGGGCCGCCGGCGCCGCGGAGCCGCCTCGGGTGACCAAATTCTCGATCAGCGGCTTGCGCAGCAAGATCGGCGCGGTGCCGATGGGCGAATTGGTCGAGCGCTGCTGCGTGGCCCTGGCCGACGCCCAGGCGCATCCCCAGGCGTTCTATGTGGGGTTGAGGTTGGTCGCCATCGACGGCAGTACCTTCGAGCTGCCTGACGAGGCGCAGAACGCGGCGCATTTCGGCTACCCGGGCAGCCGAATCGGCCGCGCTGGCTACCCGCAGGCACGATGCATGGTCCTGGTGGAGTGCGCCACGCATGCGATCCTGGGCGCCAACCTGGGGCCCTATCGCAGCGGCGAGTGGGAGCTGTTCCAGCCCCTCTTGCCCCGGCTGGGGCCAGGCATGCTGTGCATGGCCGACCGGGGGTTCAATGGCTTCGAGCACTGGCAGCAGGCGCAAGCCACCGGGGCGCAGTTGCTCTGGCGCTGCGTTGGCAACCGCCAGTTGCCCGTCCATCGCATGCGCGACGATGGTTCGTACCTCAGTGCCATCCATCCCACCGGCGTGAGTCGCAGCGACGCGATGAGCCAAGCCATCGTGGTGCGCGTCATCGAATACGCCTTGCCGGGACCGGCCGATGCAGAACAGCGCTACCGGCTGTTGACCACGTTGCTGGACCCGCAGATCGCCCCGGCGTTGGAAGTGGCAGCGGTGTACCACCAGCGCTGGGAGATCGAGGGCGTGTTCGACGAGCTCAAGACGCACCTGCGGCAGAGTCGGCGCGTGCTGCGCAGCAAGACCGCGGAGCTCGTGCGCCAGGAGTTCTCTGGCTGGGTGCTGGCGCAATACTCGGTGCGCTGGCTGCTGCATCAGGGTGCCACGCGGCATCGAATACCGCATGCCGAGCTGTCCTTCACAGGGCATGTGCAGCTGCTTCGCCGCGCACAGCCCCGCTCCGGGGCATTTCCCCCCAGCGAGCCCGAGGCGTCGACGACGATGGTTCAATGAACTGCTCGAAGCCAGCGCCCGGATCCGCGCCACGCGAACGCTGAACAAGCGCTCGCCGCGGATGGTCAAGCGGCGCCACTCGCCTTACGCATCATTCGATCACCACGCGCCGACGCGCATGCCCCTTGATTGCACTCCCGAGATCATCGGGCCGCCTGGACCCCGACCCAGGCCCGCCGACTCCCACATACCGCGCCGTTCAGGTCATTCATAGGCTAAACGAACAGTATTGTTGGTCTGTTGCGCATCGCCACCCTGGATTCTGCTCATCAAAGGGCGCATGATTCCAGTTGCTGAGTAACGCCGGAGACACACCATGGGCACCACCCTTTCCGCAGCACCGGCCTTCGTGCGCGCCGGCGCACTGGCCGACTCGATCAAGGTCGAACCGCTGACCTGCAGCATCGGCGCGCTTCTGAGCGGCGTCAACCTCGGCGTCGCCTCGCGCGACAGCGCCATGGTGGCCGAGATCCGCGCGCTGCTGCTGAAGCACCGCGTGCTCTTCTTCCGCGACCAGGACATCACGCGCGCCGAGCACGTGGCTTTCGCGCGCCACTTCGGCGAGTTGGAAGATCACCCTGTTGCTGGCAGCGACGCCGACAACCCCGGCCTGGTGCGCATCTACAAGTCGCCCGACAGCCCGAACGACCGCTACGAGAACGCGTGGCACACCGACGCCACCTGGCGCGAGAAGCCGCCCTTCGGCTGCGTGCTGCGCTGCGTCGAATGCCCGCCGGTGGGAGGCGACACGATGTGGGTCAACATGGCCCTGGCCTACGAGCGCCTGCCCGAGCACATCAAGACGCAGATTGCCGGCCTGCGCGCCCGCCACAGCATCGAGGCCAGCTTCGGCGCGGCGATGCCGGTCGAAAAGCGCCTGGCGCTGCATGCCCAGTTCCCGGATGCCGAGCACCCGGTGGTGCGCACGCATCCTGAGACCGGCGAAAAGATCCTGTTCGTCAATGCCTTCACCACGCACTTCACCAACTTCCACACGGCGGATAACGTGCGTTTCGGCCAGGACCACGCGCCCGGCGCCAGCCAGCTGCTGCAGTACCTGATCAGCCAAGCCTTCGTACCCGAGTTCCAAGTTCGCTGGCGCTGGCAGCCGAACAGCATGGCCATGTGGGACAACCGTTCCACCCAGCACTACGCGGTGATGGACTACCCGCCGTGCCACCGCAAGATGGAACGCGCCGGGATCATCGGCGAAGCGACGTTCTGAAGCCACCCGCCCGCTCTCAACTCATTTTTCACGCAACAGGAGGACGAACATGAACTTCCTCGACGGATCGCTGTTCCCCGAGAACCAGGACAAGCTGGTCATCACCGCCGCGCCCTACGGCCCCGAGTGGGTGCCTTCCGACTTCCCGCAGGACATCGCGGTCACCATGGAGCAACAGGTGCAGAAGGCGGTCGACTGCTACAACGCCGGCGCCACGGCGCTGCACCTGCACGTGCGCGAGCTCGACGGCAAGGGCTCCAAGCGCCTYTCSAWGTTCAACGAGCTGATYGCCGGCGTGCGCAAGGCCGTGCCGGACATGGTCATCCAAGTGGGCGGATCGATCTCCTTCGCCCCTGAGACCGATGGCTCGTCCGCGAAGTGGCTGAAGGACGACACGCGSCACATGCTGGCCGAGCTCGACCCGAAGCCCGACCAGGTCACGGTCACCGTCAACACGACGCAGATGAACGTGCTGGAGCACATGGAGGCCGAGGACATCGCCGGCACCTCGCTGGCCGAGCCGGCGAACAACGCGGCSTACCGCGAGATGATCGTGCCCTCCGGGCCCGGCTTCATCGACGAGCATGTGCGCCGCCTGAGCGCCGCCGGCATCCAGAGCGCCTTCCAGTTCTACAACATCAACAGCTACGAGACGGTGGAGCGCCTGATCCGCCGCGGCGTGTACAAGGGACCGCTGGTGATGAACTGGGTGGCGATCAGCGGCGGCATGGACGCGCCCAACATCTACAACCTGGCCAACTTCCTGCGCGCGATTCCCGACGGCTCCATGCTGACGGTGGAAAGCAGCATGCGCAACGTGCTGCCGATCAACATGATGGGCATGGCCATGGGCCTGCACGTGCGCTGCGGCATCGAGGACAACCTGTGGAACCAGTCGCGCACCGAGAAGATGTCGACGGTCAAGCAGATCGAGCAGCTGGTGCGCATCGCGCGCGAGTTCGGCCGCGAAGTGGCCACCGGCAAGGAAGCGCGCGAGATCTGCAAGATCGGCGTCTTCTACGACACCGTCGAGGAGACCCTGGCCGCCAACGGCTTCGCGCCCAACCCCAAGGGACGCCAGCAAGGCTACYTGCGCAAGGTGGCGTGACGATGAACGGTGCTTCCTCCTTCCCGACGGTCCTCATCGTCCCCGGATTGCGCGACCAGGTGGACGCGCACTGGCAGACKCTGCTRGCCGCGGACCTGCAAGCCCAAGGCCGCAAGGTGCGCACGGTGCCGCCGATGGGCCGCGCCGATCTCGACTGCGCGACCAAGGTCGCCGCGATCGAGCGCGCGGCGCAGGCCATCGACGGCCCGGTGATCCTCGTGGCGCACAGCGGCGGCTGCGTGATGGTCGCCCACTGGGCGCGCCAGACCCGGCGCGCCGTCTGGGGCGCGCTGCTGGCCGCGCCGCCGGACTTCGAGGAAGCGATGCCCGAGGGCTACCCGACGCTGGCGGACCTGCGCGCCGGCGGCTGGCTGCCCGTGCCGCGCGACCCGCTGCCATTCCCGAGCATCACGGCGGTGAGCCGCAACGACCCGCTGGGCCGGCACGCGCGCGTGGTCGAGCTGGGCCGGGCCTGGGGCAGCCGCCTGGTCGAGCTCGGCGAGGTCGGCCACCTGAACCCGGCCTCGGGCTTTGGCGAGTGGCCGCAGGCCGAGCAGTTCATCGCCGAGCTGGCGGCGCTATGAGCACCCGCACAGCTGCGCCGCTGCGTTGGGGATGAAGCTCACACCCAGGCTCACCCACTTCGTGTGGCCGCAACCCCCTCTCCGGGGGCAACACCGGCGGCCCGGCAAAGCCGGTTCTCCGGTGCTCCCCGAAATTCCGGCCGGCTTCATGCGCAGTGGATGCGCAGAGCACGGCGGAGCAACTGAATTGAAAACATAGGAAATCGAACATGAAAACGAATCTGACACGGCGGCGCATCGCCCAGGCTTCTCTGCTCTCGCTGCTCGGCCTCGCCGGCCTGGCGCAGGCTCAGAACGCGGCTCCGGCCGCGAAGTGGCCCGACAAGATGGTGCGCGTCGTCGCGGCCGGGCCCGCGGGCGCCTCGGCGGACATCATCGCGCGCCTGGTGGCCGACGGGCTCGCGAAGGAGAGCGGGCAGGCGGTAGTGGTGGACCCGAAGCCGGGCGCCGGCGGCGTGCTGGCCGTGAACGACCTGTCGCAGGCCCCGCATGACGGCTACACGGTTCTGGTGGGCGTCAATTCGCTGGTCAGCGAGATTCCGCACATCATTAAGATGCGCAACGACATGTCCAAGGAGATCAAGCCCCTGGTCGAGCTCGGCCGCGGCGGCCTGGTGATGGTGGGTGGACCCGGGGTGCCGGCGAAGAACTTCGGCGAGCTGATGAGCTGGGTCAAGACCAACCCTGGCAAGGTCAGCTACGCCTCCTACACGCCCGGAACGGTCTCGCACGTGATCGGCCTGCAGCTCAACAAGGCCGCCGGCATCGACATGACCCATGTCGGCTACAAGGGCTCCACGCCGGCGCTGACCGACGTGATGGGCGGCCACGTGCCGCTCATGTTCGACGGTATGGCGACCTCGCTGCCGATGATCAAGTCGGGCAAGGTCAAGGCCTTCGCGGTGAGCACGCCCAAGCGTTCGCCGCTACTGCCCGAGGTGCCGACCTTCGCCGAACTCGGCTACCCGCAGCTGGAGACCGTGGCGTGGATGGGCCTGTGGGTCAAGCCCGACGTGCCCGCCGCGATGCAGAACAGCATCCGCGAGGCCGTGCTGAAGGTGCTGGCGCAGCCCGCAGTGCGCGAGCGCCTGCTGGATCTGGGCCTGGAGGCCGTGTCGTCGCGCACGCCCGAGGAACTGAGCAAGTCGCTGAGCGCCGACTACCAGCGCGTAGGCGAGGTGCTCAAGTCGATCGACTTCAAGCCCGAGTGAGGCCCATGGCCCCCGCCGGCCCGTGCGGGCGGCCGCTCTGGCGGCGTTCGCCCGCGCTCACTGGCCACCGGCAAATGCAAATGGGTTGCTCTTGAAGGCAATGGAAAGCGACACGTCCGGACCCTGAATCAAGCCGCCGTGGTCACATGCGCATGCCGAGTTCCTGTGATCGCAGTACGCGGATGCGCTCGTCAACGGCTTCACCGACTGGGGGACGCCCGATTGGCTTGTCACTTTTTGTCCCATGCGTCATGGCGCGAGCAAGTCCAGAAACGTGGACACGCGGGCATAGATGGAAATGCTGCGGGGCTGCGGGTCCAGGGGCTGCAACTTCGGGTGGCGCGGCTCGTGCGAGATCCAGGTTCGTGTCTCTCCCACCAGACAACCGTGCAGCTCGCACCGTGAGGGCTGGCCGCTGGAGGCCTCGCCGGGGCCGTCGCTGCGGGTGATCGCCGCTTGATCCGCGCGGGCCGACGAGGTCGCGCGCAGCGGCAGCACGCCGCTGGCGGTGTGCCAGGGTCGCGGGAGGTGCTGGGCATCGGCGAACTGAAGGACATCGTTAGGACCGGCATCCGCGAGCGTGCGGCGCTGGGCCGCATGGGGCGTTCAGACCGTGATGATCACTGGCGACAGCACGGTGACGGCCGCTGCCATCGCGGTCGAGGCCGACTTCCTGGCCGAAGTCATGGCCGAGGACAAGCTGGCGCTGATCCGCCGCGAGCAGGCCGGGCGCCGCCTGATCGCGGTAATGGGCGGCACCAACGACGCGCCCATGTTGGCACAGGCCGACGTGGCGGTGGCCGATACGCAGGGGCACCAGGCCACGCGCGAGGCGGCAACATGTCGACCCTCGACTCCCATCAGGCGAAGCTGCTCGAGATCATGGAGACCGGCATGGAGCTGCTGATGACGCGCGGCGCGTTGACCACCGCCAACGACGTGGCCACGTACTTCGCTCTCCTGCCGGCGGTGGAACGCCTGGTCATGCCGCGTCGGCATCGAGCCATTGACTGCCTGCTGGCGGGCCTGCTGCCAGCAGGTCGAACTCTTTACGACTTTTTTACGGTTCCTACGGCTTTTTCCCCTATCTTTCCTTGGGCGGCTTCCGAGATTCGAACGTTCGGTACGCCAGTGCCGCGGGCGTGTCGTTCGCGGATGCGGCACCGGCCCGACCGGGCGAAGGGTCGATCCGCAAACCTCATCCAAATTGGCGTTCCGGTGAAACTTCTTCTGCGCTGGAGGGGCAAATGGCAAGTCCGAACTATGGTGTCAAGCGGCCACTGACAGGACTCACGCTGGCCGCGCTCGGCGTCGTCTATGGAGACATAGGGACGAGCCCGTTGTACGCCGCCAAGGAAACCTTCAATCCGGCGCACGGAATTCCACTCGACACCGCCAATGTGCTCGGTGGGCTGTCGACGATTTTCTGGTCCTTGATGATCGTGGTTTCGCTCAAATACGTCATCCTGATCATGCGCGCCGACAACAGGGGCGAAGGCGGCATCATGGCGCTGCTGGCGCTAGCGTCTTCGGCGGTCAAAAATCGCCCGCAATGGCGGACGCCCCTAATGGTGCTCGGCATATTCGGCGCATCCTTGTTCTATGGCGACGCGGTGCTTACGCCCGCGATCTCGGTGCTTTCGGCGGTCGAGGGTCTGGAGATCGGCACCGTCGCGTTCAAGCCGTATGTGGTGCCGATTGCAATCGGCATCGTCATCGGTCTGTTCGCGCTGCAACGCCAGGGCACGTCGCTGGTGGGCGCGCTGTTTGGCCCGATCGCGGTGCTCTGGTTCATCGCCATTGCCGCGTTCGGCATTGGCGGCATCGCGCGCGCTCCGCAGGTTCTGTCGGCGCTGAATCCAGTGCATGCGCTGGTGTTTCTCACCCAGCACGGCTGGGCTTCGTTCGTCGTGCTCGGTGCGGTGCTTCTCGCATTTACCGGCGCTGAAGCGCTATATGCAGACATGGGCCATTTCGGCAAAACGCCCATCCGGATTGCCTGGTTCGGGCTTGTTTTTCCGGCGCTGGTGTTGAATTACTTCGGGCAGGGCGCGCTGCTCATCACGGACCCGCAGGCGATCGACAACCCGTTCTACCTGCTGGCGCCCGCATGGGCGCTGTATCCGATGGTGGCACTCGCGGCTGCCGCAACGGTGATTGCCTCGCAGGCGACGATCTCGGGCACCTACTCCTTGACCAAACAGGCGATCCAGCTCGACTACCTTCCGCGCATGAACGTCACGCAGACCTCGGCGGAGGAAATTGGCCAGATCTACGTCGCCGGCGCGAACTGGATTCTTCTGGCCGTGATCCTGGCCGCCATCATCGGGTTCGGTTCCTCCACGCGGCTGGCCTCGGCTTATGGCGTCGCGGTGACCGGCACGATGCTGGTGACAACCGTTCTCACGTTTTTTGTGGTGCGATTTGCCTGGGGCTACAACCTGTTCCTGAGCGTTGCCGCCACGGTTTTCTTCATTCTCATCGACGCAGTGTTTTTTTCGTCGAGTCTGCTCAAGATTGCCGACGGCGGCTGGTTCCCGCTCGCGCTCGGCGCGATCGTTTTTACGGCGATGACGACATGGCACCGCGGCCGCGAATTGGCCATGGCGAAACAGAAGCTGACGGGTACGTCGGTCACGTCGTTTTTCAGTTCCCTGGAGCAGAACCCGCCGCTCCGGGTGCGTGGGACCGCAATCTTCATGGCCGGCAACGCGGGTGCCGTTCCAGGTGCGTTACTCCGCAACCTCGCATGCAACAAGATCTTGCACGAGCGGGTCGTGTTGCTCACCGTGACCATTCGTGAGGTGCCGCGTGTCGCTCCGGAGCAGCGGATAGAGATGGAATCGCTTGCCCACGGCTTCCATCGTGTGATCGTGTGTTTCGGCTTCATGGATCGCCCGGACGTAACCCGCGCACTGGAACTTTGCCGGCACCGAGGTCTTGCCTTTTCGCCTTCGGAAACGTGGTTCCTGGTCAGCCGCTCGGCCGTGATAGCGACGCCGGGCGCAGGCATGATGCTGTGGCGCGAGCGCCTTTTTGCCGCGATGGTGCGCCATGCGCGCACCGCCGGAGATTACTTCTACTTGCCGCCCGGGCAGGTCATCGAGATCGGGAACAAAATCGAGATTTGACCCGAACAGCGGAACGCGTTGAGGCCAGTCCAGACTTCTTTTGAAACCCCATGCATGCGCGCGCTGGTGATGCGAATTATGGTCATATTCATGGCTATGCTCCAGCGACATGCTGGTGTCAGTGGCGCTCTGTTAGGAGCAAAAATAAAGCGGAGCGACGAAAAAATAGGCCCCCGTGCGAGCCGTTCCTATATAGGCCGAACCACTACTGTCCGGTTAAATGATCAGCGCCGAGGCTGAAATCCAGCACTGGCGCGGGCTGCAGGCCGATTTTGTTTGGTGCCGATTTGAACTTCGATGGCGAGGAATGGCGTACTTTTCTGGGTCTGACAGCCTCGGGGAGTACGTGTGCACATCGGCAAGACCTTGTTTGCTC
>NZ_JBFUIU010000197.1:0-12896 GCF_056401695.1 Variovorax sp. P4_D9 | reverse complement strand
CGCATGCAGTGCGGCGATCAGTGCGGCATCGACCTGCAACAGCGGCTCGCCGCCGGTCAGCACCACCAGCCGATGTGCGGAGTCGTCGGCGGGCCATTGGGCGGCGATTGTGTCGGCCAGCGGCTCGGCGCTGGCGAACTTGCCGCCCAGCGTGCCGTCGGTGCCGATGAAATCGGTGTCGCAGAATCGGCAGACGGCGCCGGCGCGGTCGCTTTCGCGGCCGCTCCACAGGTTGCAGCCGGCAAAGCGGCAGAACACGGCCGGCATGCCGGCCTGGCCGCCTTCGCCCTGGAGGGTGTAGAAGATTTCCTTGACGCTGTAGCTCATCGAATTCGGGAGTCGGTTTCGTGGTTGTCGATCGAGCGTCTACCGGGTCGGGAACGCCATCGGGGTTCCGTCGCTCCACGAGACGGCGGGACCCGCGGGATTCAAGCCGGCGTGTACGCCAGCCGCACGTAGATYGGTGCGAAGGCTTCGGCCTGGGTGATGTCGATCAGGGTTTCCTTGGCCAGTTCGAGCATCGCAATGAAGGTGACGATCAGTACCGGCGCGCCGCGCGAGACGTCGAACAGCTTCTCGAATTCGACGAACTGGCGTCCCTGGAGGTGCCGCAGCACGATGCTCATGTGCTCGCGCACGCTGAGCTCCTCGCGCGAGATCTTGTGGTGCTGCACGAGCTTGGCGCGCTTCAGGATGTCGGCCCATGCATCCCGCAGGTCGACCACGTTCATGTCCGGGAAACGCGGCTTGAGCGACTGCTCGATGTAGACCTGGGCCTTCCAGAAGTCGCGCCCGGCCTGCGGCATGGCGCTCAGCGAGGCGGCCTGCAGCTTGGTCTGCTCGTACTCGAGCAGCCGGCGCACCAGCTCGGCGCGCGGATCCTCGGCCTCCTCGCCCTCGGCAGACTTCTTGGGCGGCAGCAGCATGCGCGACTTGATCTCGATCAGCATCGCCGCCATGAGCAGGTATTCGGCGGCGAGTTCGAGATTGGTCTGGCGGATCTCGTCGACGTAGCTCAGGTACTGCCGCGTCAGCCCCGCCATCGGGATGTCGAGGATGTTGAAGTTCTGCTTGCGGATCAGGTAGAGCAGCAGGTCCAGCGGCCCTTCGAAGGCCTCGAGGAAGACCTGCAGCGCCTCCGGCGGGATGTACAGGTCGTTCGGCAGCGCGAACAGCGGCTCGCCGTAGAGGCGGGCTAGCGCCACCTGGTCTATGACGTCGGGCATCGTGGCGCCCACGGCCGCGCCGTCCTCGGCRATCACCTCGACCGGCGCCGAGCCGGCGCTGTCAGCCGACGCGCTGCCATCGCCCTGGCGACGGGCGCCGGAACTTGGAACGGCCCGGATGACCACTTACTTCACGCGGGTCTGGTAGACGTAGGGCTGCTGCGGGACCCTGGCCTCGCCGTACTCCTCGAGCAGGCTGCGGTCGAGGTGCTTGTCCCACAGCAGGGCACGGCCGGCGCGCTGTTCGGCCTCCAGCGTCGGCTTCTGCTCCTTCATCTGCTCGATGAAGCTAGTGATTTCAGACGTGTAATGGGGGCGGGCGAAGATGGACATGCGATAGGACCTTTGGCGCCGATTTTACCGGGTGGAATCCGCCTTGAAGCCGGCCTCTGCATACGCTAGCGTGGCAGCTCCCAATAACAACCCAGGAGACATGCCGATGACGCGTCGACACTCGATGGTTCTTGCCGCCACCGCAACCGCTGCTGCCGCTTTGCTGGTGGCGGCCTGCACCGGCAGCGGGCCCTCCAAGCCGCAGAGCAAGATGAGCTTCTTCATCACCAGCGTGAATCCCGGCAAGGGCGCCGACTTCGGGGGCCTGGCGGGTGCCGACCGCCACTGCCAGAGCCTGGCGACCAGCGTCGGCGCCGGCGGGCTCACCTGGCGCGCCTATCTAAGCACCACCGCGACGGCCACCAGTCCGGCGGTGAATGCGCGCGACCGGATCGGCAGCGGGCCCTGGTACAACGTCAAGGGCGAACTGATCGCCAGCAACGTTGAAGAACTGCACGGCGACAACAAGATCAACAAGCAGACGGCGCTGACCGAAAAGGGCAACGTCGTCCCTGCGAGCGGCGATCCCGTCAACCAGCATGACATCCTGACCGGCTCGTCGCCCGACGGCCGAGCCATGAGCGACGGCAAGGACACGACCTGCGGCAACTGGACCCAGAGCGGCGATGGCTCGGCCATCGTCGGCCATCACAACCGCATGGGCACCAACGCCCCGCCGGCGTCGATGTCCTGGAACTCCTCGCATGGCACCCCGGGCTGCAGCCCGGATGCGCTCAAGAAGACCGGCGGCGCTGGCCTGCTGTACTGCTTCGCACAGAACTGAAGGGTCGGCGCTCGGCAAGTTCAGTGGCCGTGCCCGGTGGGATCGGCGACGCCGGCCGCCATCTCGGCGGCAAAGCCCGAGCGCTCGAAGGCCTCGCGCGGCTGGGCCTGCAGCGATTCGACCCGCAGCAGCCCGCCGCGCTCGCGCACCGCCTTGTGCAGCTGGCGCAGCGCGTCCATGCCGGTGGCGTCGATCGAGAACAGCTGCAACGCATCGAGCACCACCGTCATGCCGCGCGGAGCGCGCTCGATCGCCGCCACCACCGGATCGAACTTGGCCGCGGCGCCGAAGAACAGCGCGCCCTGGAGCCTGTAGGTCAGCACCGGCGGCTCGAGCGACACCAGCTCGACGGTGAAGAGCTGGCTCATGCGCCAGACGAAGAGCGCGCAGGCGCCCACGATGCCGACCTCGACCGCCACGGTGAGGTCGAACACCACCGTGAGGAAGAAGGTGCCCAGCATCAGCAGCCGGTAGTGGCGGCYGAAGCGGCGCAGCAAGCGCGGCGAGAACTGGCGCCATTCCCCCATGTTCCAGGCGACGAAGACGAGGATCCCCGCCAGCACCGCCAGCGGCACGTGCTGGGCCAGCGGCGCGGCCAGCAGCACCACCAGGGCCAGCGTCAGCGCGTGGACGACGCCGGCGATCGGCGAACTGGCGCCGGCCCGCACGTTGGTCACGGTGCGGGCGATGGTGCCCGTGGCCGGCATGCCGCCGAAGAAGGGCGCCACCGTGTTGGCGATGCCCTGGGCCATCAGCTCCTGGTTCGGGTCGTGGCGCGGCAGGCCGCCGACCTGGTCGGCCACGCGGGCGCACAGCAGCGACTCGATCGCGCCGAGCACGGCGATCGTGAGGGTGGGCGTCACCAGCTGCTTGACTGTCTCCCATGAGAACGCGGGCAGCGCGAACGCCGGTAGGCCTTCGGGGATGCCGCCGAACCGGGTGCCGATGGTCTCCACCGGCAGGCTGAAGCCCCAGGACACCAGGGTCAGGCTGACCATCGCGACGATCGGCCCCGGCATCCGCGAACCGGCGCGCGCGGCGCGCGAACGGGCCACGCGGCCCAGCACCCGGTGCACTGCGCGGCCGACCCAGCTGCCCGCCACCAGCAGCTGCGGCCAGATGGCGAGGCCCAGCAGGCAGGCGGTGCCGAGCGCGAAGGCATGCGGGTTGAGGCTGCCGAGGCTCGAGGCCAGCGTGTGAAGCTGCGAGAACATGTCGGCCGGCATCTTCGGGATCGCGAGCCCGAGCCAGTCCTTCAGCTGCGAGATCAGGATCAGCGCCGCGATGCCGTTGGTGAAGCCAACCACGATCGACAGCGGCACGTAGCGCACCAGCGTGCCGAGGCGGAACAGGCCCATCAGGAACAGCAGCACGCCGGCGCAGGCGGTGGCGATCAGCAGGTTGGCGACGCCGTAGCGCTCGACGATGCCGTAGACGATCACGATGTAGGCGCCGGCCGGGCCGCCGATCTGCACCGCCGAGCCGCCGAGGGCCGAGATCAGGAATCCCGCGATTATCGCGGTCCAGATGCCGGCCTCGGGCTTGAGGCCGGAAGCGATCGCGAAGGCCATCGCCAGCGGCAGTGCGACGATGCCCACCGTGACGCCGGCGCCGACATCCTTGARGAAGCGGTGCTTGTCGTAGCCGGCCAGCGCGTCGATCAGTCGGGGTCGGAACAGCGCGAGCTTCAGGTGCGAGGTCATGGCGTCATTGTGGGCGCCGGATTGGTCGGTCAGTCGGAGTTGCCGGGCAGCACGGCATCGGCGGCGGCGCCGACCGCCTTGCCCGTGATGCGCACGGTCCCGATGGCGGCGTCGGCCGCGAGGCCCACCGCACCGGCACCGACGCTGACCGCGGTGCTGGCGACGGTCACGACGGCGCAGCCGGGGAGCGCCGCGCAGAGGGCCAGTGCAAGAAGCAGGGCAAAGCGGGGATTCATTGCATCCCCTCTCAGCGCACCCGCATCCCGGGCGTGGCGCCCGGCCACGGCTCCAGCACGTGGATGCCCGGGTTCGCCTTCTCGTCGGCATGGCTGGCGGCCAGCACCATGCCTTCGGAGATGCCGAACTTCATCTTGCGCGGCGCCAGGTTGGCGACCAGCACCGTGAGCTTGCCGACCAGCTGCTCGGGCTGGTAGACCGAGGCGATGCCGGAAAAGACGTTGCGGGTTCGGCCTTCGCCGGCGTCGAGCGTCAGGTGCAGCAGCTTGGTCGAGCCCTCGACTTTCTGGCAGGCGACGATCTTCGCGATCCGCAGGTCGATCTTCGCGAAGTCGTCGATGGCGRTGGTCGGAGCGATGCCTTCGCCGCCAGGGAGCAGGCCGCCTTCTCCGGCCGGCGCCGCGGCCTCGGGCACCGGCGGTTCGAACAGCTGGTCGAGCTGCTTGGTGTCGACCCGCTGCATCAGGTGCTTGTAGTCCTTGATGGCGTGGCCGGTGCCCAGCAGCTTGCCGGCGTCGGCGAACAGCAGCGGCCCGCTGGCGAGGAAGGTCTCGACCTCGGCCGCCAGCGCCGGCAGCACCGGCTTGAGGTAGATCGTGAGCAGGCGGAAGGCCTCGATGCAGGTCGTGCAGACATCGTGCAGGCGGGCGTCCATCCCTTCTTTCTTGGCCAGCTCCCAGGGCTTGTTCTGGTCGACGTATTCGTTGACCTTGTCGGCCAGCCCCATGATCTCGCGCAGGGCGCGGGCGTAGTCGCGGCCATCGTAGAGCGCCTGCATCGGGGGCGAGGCCGCTTGCAACACCGACAGCAGCGCGGTGCCGTCGGCCGACACGGTGCCCAGCTTGCCGCCGAAGCGCTTGGCGATGAAGCCCRCTGCGCGGCTCGCGATGTTGATGTATTTGCCGATCAGATCGGCGTTCACGCGGGCGATGAAGTCGTCGGGATTGAAGTCGACGTCTTCCACCTTGGCATTGAGCTTGGCCGCGATGTAGTAGCGCATCCATTCGGGGTTCATGCCGATCGAGAGGTACTTGAGAGGATCGATGCCGGTGCCGCGGCTCTTGCTCATCTTCTCGCCCGAGACTGTGATGAAGCCGTGCACGTTGACCTGGCTCGGCGTCTTGCGGCCGCTGAACTGCAGCATCGCAGGCCAGAACAGCGTGTGGAAGTAGACGATGTCCTTGCCGATGAAGTGCACCTGCTCCACCGACGGGTCGGCCACGAAGTCATCAAAGCTTTGCGCGGTGCGCGAGGCCTCGTGCCAGTGCTCGGCCGCCTGCCCCTTGTCGAAATGGTTCTTCAGGCTCGCGAGGTAACCGACCGGCGCGTCGAGCCAGACGTAGAAGTACTTGCCCGGCGCATCGGGAATCTCGATGCCGAAGTAGGGGGCCTCGCGCGAGATGTCCCAGTCGGCCATGCCGGCCTCGAACCATTCGCTGGCCTTCTTCGCCATCTCGGGCTGCAGCTTGCCGTCCTGCGTCCAGCGCTTGAGGAAGTCGACCACCTTGGGGTCGGACAGCTTGAAGAAGAAGTGCTCGGAACTGCGCAGCTCGGGCGTCGCCCCGGTGAGCGTCGAGTAGGGATTGATCAGCTCGGTCGGCGAATAGACGCTGCTGCACACCTCGCAGGCGTCGCCGTACTGGTCCTTCGCGTGGCACACCGGGCATTCGCCCTTGATGTAGCGGTCGGGCAGGAACATGCGCTTGACCGGGTCGTAGAACTGCTCGATGGTGCGGGTGGCGATCATCCCGCCCGCCTTGAGCTTCCGGTAGATGCCCTGGGCGAGTTCGGTGTTCTCGGCGCTGTCGGTCGAGTGCCAGTTGTCGAATCGGATGAGAAAGCCGTCGAGGTATTCCTTGCGGCCAGCAGCGATCTCGCCGACGAACTGCTGCGGCGTCTTGCCGGCCTTCTCGGCCGCGATCATGATCGGCGCGCCGTGCGCGTCGTCGGCGCCCACGAAGTGCACCATGTGGCCCTGCATGCGCTGGAAGCGCACCCAGATGTCGGCCTGGATGTATTCCATGATGTGGCCGACGTGGAACTTGCCGTTGGCGTAGGGCAGGGCGGTGGTGACGAAGATCTTGCGCTGGGACATCGCGGGGGCGCTTTCGGGGAGAGAGGACGGGCCGGAACGGCGGCGACAAGGCGGCCGTGCCGGCGGGAGAGGGTGCATTTTAGGTCGCGGGGCTATAGTCGTCGGCGCAACCGGAGTCGCGCCGTGATTACCGCCTACGAAATCACCCTTGCAGAGGCCGCTGACGCGGCGGCGATCGCCGTGCTGTCGCGCGACGCTATCGAGACCGGCCTGTCATGGCGCTGGACCGAGCGCCGGGTGCTCCGCAGCATCCTCGACGAGTCGACCAACGTCGCGGTGCTGCGGCGCGACGGCCAGTTGCAGGGCTTCGCGATCATGCGCTACGGCGACGAGGAGGCGCACATCTCGCTGTTCGCGGTCCGGGCGATGCAGCGCCGGGCCGGACTCGGTTCGGCCCTGCTGGCCTGGCTGGAATCGACGGCGCGTGTCGCCGGCATCCGGACGATCAAGCTCGAGGCCCGGGCCGGAAACGCCGCCGCGAAATCCTTCTATCGCCGCCACGGGTTCACGGAGGCGGGCTTGAGTCCGGGCTACTACGAGGATGTGGAGGATGCGGTGCGGATGGTCAAGCGATGGGGGTCCGATGCTTGATTCCAGCCGAAGAACCGGCACACCGCCTCGCGCTGGCGCAGGGTATCGGCCCGTCCCAGCGCCATCAGCTCGCGCGTGAAGCCGGCTTCGAACAGCAGGTAGCTCGCCAGGGCCGAACCCTTGATGTCGGCACTGGCCGGCGGCAGTGCCGGCGCGCCGAGCAGGCTGCGGACGGCGGCCGGCAGCGCGCCCGCATGCCGGGCGGCGATGCGGTCGATGCGCTCCGAGGGCGCGATCAGCAGCAGTTCTACCGGGCGCAGGCTGGTGGTGGCGCGCGCCTCCGGGGGAACCAGCGCCAGCGTGGAGTTGATCCGGCTCAGGCGTTCCACGTCGGCCGTCAGCGCGTCCAGAAAGATGCTCGACAGCGCGTGGCCGGCGATCTGTGCCAGCGTCGGATCACCGCTCAGCGCGTTGGGCGCCAAGGCGTCGGGCGGCTCCTGCATGCGGCCGGCGCCGATCGCCAGGATGCGCTCGGCGCCGAGGTGGATGGCCGCGGCCAGCGGCGCCGACTGCCGCATCGATCCGTCGCCGAAGTATTCGGAGTGGCCATGGAGCTCCAGCGCCATGGCCGGGAAGACGAAGGGGATCGCGGACGACGCCAGCAGGTGCTCGTGGGTGATCCGGACCGGTTCGGCCATGCGGGTCGACCGGAGCCAGGGCTGCTGCGGCCGGCCGGCCTGATAGAAGGTCACGTGCTCGCCCGAGCTGTAGCTCGACGCGGTGATCGCCAGCGCATCGAGGTGGCCTGCTGCCATCAGTTCGGGCAGCCGATCGAGCGGCACCAGGTTTTCCAGCAGGCGGCGCAGCGGCGTGTTGTCGAGCAGGGAGCGCAGGCCGCTGCGGCGCCAGCGGGCGATCAGCCAGCCGGCCGACAGCAGGCGGGCCCAGGGGGCATTGCTGCTCAGCGCCGTCAAGGCGTCGGCGCGGTAGATCTGCCCCGGCTCGAGCCGCGACCACACCTGCGCGATCCTGCGAACCGTGGCGTCGAAGTCGTCGGTGCCGCAGGCCAGTGCGGCCGCATTGATCGCGCCCGCCGAAGTGCCGGTGATGATCGGAAACGGATTGCGCCTCGCGGGCTCGCCGGCACTTCGGCGAAGCTTGGCCAGGGCCTGGAGCACGCCGACCTGGTAGGCGGCGCGCGCACCGCCGCCGGTCAGCACGAGGCCGGTGGCGGGGACGGTGGCAAGGGCGGGGTGCGGAGACGGCATGGCCGGTCGAGCGTACCCGTCTTGCGGCGCTCGGAGGCCGAACCGGCCGGGCCGGTGGGGTCAAGACTGCGCCGGCGTCGCTGTTCCGGGCGGCGCACTAGACTACTCGCCATTCAGGAGTGATCAATGGCAGTTACGCAAGAGGCGCTCGCGGAGGCGCTCAAGGCCGTCCTCGACCCCAATACCGGCAAGGATTTCGTCAGCACGAAGGCGCTGAAGAACCTGCAGATCCACGACGGCGAGGTCTCGTTCGACATCGAGCTGGGCTACCCGGCGAAGAGCCAGCAGCCGGCCATGCGCCGGGCGCTGGTGGYGGCGGCCAGGACGGTGCCCGGGGTCGAGAACGTCTCGGTCAATATGTGGACTAAGGTGGTCAGCCACGCCGTGCAGCGCGGCGTTCAACTGCTGCCGAACGTCAGGAACATCATCGCCGTGGCCTCGGGCAAGGGCGGCGTGGGCAAGAGCACGATGGCGGCCAACCTGGCGCTGGCGCTGGCCGCCGAGGGCGCCAGCGTCGGCCTGCTCGACGCCGACATCTACGGCCCCAGCCAGCCCATGATGCTGGGCATCCAGGGCCGCCCCGAGAGCGAGGACGGCAAGACCATGGAGCCGTTGGAGAACCATGGCGTGCAGGTGATGTCGATCGGCTTCCTGGTCGACGCCGACGAAGCGATGATCTGGCGCGGCCCAATGGCGACTCAGGCGCTGGAGCAACTGCTGCGGCAGACCAACTGGAGGGACCTCGACTACCTGATCGTCGACATGCCGCCCGGCACCGGCGACATCCAGCTGACCTTGTCGCAGCGGGTGCCGATGACCGGCGCGGTGATCGTCACCACGCCGCAGGACATCGCGTTGCTCGATGCCCGCAAGGGCATCAAGATGTTCGAGAAGGTCGGCGTGCCGATCCTAGGCATCGTCGAGAACATGGCGGTGCACGTGTGCTCGAACTGCGGCCACGTGGAGCACATCTTCGGCGCCGACGGCGGCCGCAAGATGGCCGAGCAATACAAGATGGACTACCTCGGCGCGCTGCCGTTGGACATCAACATCCGGCTCCAGGCCGACAGCGGCAAGCCGACCGTGGTGGCCGATCCGGACGGCGAGGTGGCCGGCATCTACAAGGCGGTCGCGCGCCGGGTGGCGGTGGGCATCGCGGAAAAGGCCAAGGACTTCTCGGCCAAGTTCCCGACCATCACGGTCTCGAAGAACACCTGAAGCCCTTTCAAGACAGATGAACCTGCTGGCCTCGATGCGCTACCTCGTCGCGCTCGAGGAGCACCGCCATTTCGGCCGCGCCGCGCAGGCCTGCCACATCACGCAGCCGGCGCTGTCGAACGCCCTGCGCGCGCTCGAGGCCGAGTTCGGCGTGGTGGTGGTCAAGCGCGGCCGCACCTATGCCGGGCTCACGCACGAGGGCGAGGCCGTGCTGGCAGCGGCGCACCGGATGCTGCGCGAGAACGAACTGCTGCAGCAGCTGCTGAAGAGCGAGGAAGGGCATCCCCGCGGCAGCCTGCGCATGGCGGCGGTGCCTACCGCGATCCCGCTGCTCGCGCGCTTTGCGGCCCAATTGCAGGCGCGCCATCCGGGCATCGCCCCGACGGTGCTGTCGATGAGTTCGCTCGAACTCGAGACCGGCCTCGAGAACCTGTCGCTCGACATCGCGCTGGGCTACACCGAGCGCATGCATCCGCGCGAGGTCAAGCTCACGGCCTGGCCGCAGAGCATCGAGCACTATTTCCTGCTGCGCCGCGCCGAGGGCGGCGGCACCGCCTCGCTGCGGATMGGCGAGCCGATCGGCTGGGCCCGGGCGGCCGAACTGCCGCTGTGCCTGCTGACGCCCGAGATGCACAACCGGTCGATCGTCGACCAGGCCTTCAAGGCGGCCGGTGCGGCCGTGTCGCCCGCGATCGAGACCAACTCGGTGCTGACCCTGGCGCTCAGCGTGCTGTCCGGGCAGGTCTGCGCGGTGCTGCCGGGCGCCATGGTGGACGCGGTCCGCGGCCAGGGCCGGCTCGAGGCCTTGCCGCTGGTGGCCCCCGAGGTGCTGACGCCGATCGGCTTCATGACGCAGACGGCGGTTCGCCCTTCGCGGGCCCTCGAGGCGGCGCTGGCGCTGCTCCAGAGCCTGGAGTGGCAGGCCGAAGTCGCGGCCCACAGCGGCGCCCTGCGGGGTTGATCCTGCGTTGATCCTGGGCGGCTGGCCGGTCCGGCGGTTCGCCTCATTTCTTTATTGAATCACTCCATGTGAGGATTCAATTTGCCAAGCGCGCCCGGGCGGCCGACAGTCGGGGAGGCCGCCAGCTTGCGCGGCAGGACTTCCCACGAGACAGCCGAGGCAATGAATCACCCAGGCACCCAGAACAAGATCGAGGCCATCCCCCTCGCCACGCCCGACCAGCTGCGCGAGCGCATCCGCCGCAAGAGCCAGCTGAAGGGGCGGCAGCCCGAAGAGAACGCCCTGGCCGAGGTGCGTGCGCTGATCGGTCCGCGGCCGCTGGCCGGTTACCGGCGCGACCTGCTGATCGAGCAACTGCACCTGATCAACGACGCCCATGGCTGCCTGCGCGAGCGCCACCTGGTGGCCCTGGCCGCCCTGACCGGCATTCCGATGGCCGAGGTGTACGAGGTCGCGACCTTCTATCACCACTTCGAGGTGGTCCAGGGCGACGAGCAGGCGCCCGGGCTCACGGTGCGCGTGTGCGATGGACTGGCCTGCGAGCTGGCCGGCGCGCAATCGCTGCGGGACCGCCTGCCGGCCCTGCTGGGCCTGGCCGGCCGCGGCGACGTGCGCGTGATCGCGGCGCCCTGCATCGGCCGCTGCGAGCAGGCGCCGGCGGTGGCGGTGCACCAGCAGCCCGTGCCGCTGGCGAGCGTCGACAAGGTGCTGCAGGCGCTGGCGTCGGGGCCCGGGACGGCCGTTCGCCGCCAGGCTCATTTCGCACCCGCCGACCTCGCCGGGCAAAGCCTCTCGCCGCCGTCGGAGCCGGTCGAGGCGCTGCCGCCCTTCGCCGACTACCGGACCTATCGCGCGCATGGCGGCTACGCACTGGCGGCTGCGCTGGTCAATGGCGAGGAGGACGCCGAAGCCATGATCCGGGCCCTGGAGGATTCGGGCCTGCGGGGCCTGGGCGGCGCCGGCTTCCCGGCCGGGCGCAAGTGGCGCATCGTGCGCGACCAGCCCGCGCCCCGCGTGATGGCGGTCAACATCGACGAGGGCGAGCCCGGCACCTTCAAGGACCGCAGCTTTCTCGAACGCGACCCGCACCGCTTCCTCGAAGGCCTGCTGGTGGCGGCGCAGATCGTCGGCATCGATGCCTGCACCATCTATCTGCGCGACGAATACCACGATTGCCGCGCGCTGCTCGAGGCCGAACTCGCCGCGCTGCGGGCCGACCCGCCCTGCGCGCTGCCGAGCATCGAGCTGCGGCGCGGCGCCGGCGCCTACATCTGCGGTGAAGAGTCCGCGATGATCGAGAGCATCGAGGGCAAGCGCGGCGAGCCGCGCATGCGGCCGCCCTACATCGCGCAGGTCGGCCTGTTCGGCCGGCCGACGCTCGAGCACAACTTCGAGACGCTCTACTGGGTCCGCGACATCGTCGAGCGCGGCCCGCAATGGTGGAGCGGCTTCGGCCGCCACGGGCGCAAGGGGCTGCGCAGCTTCAGCGTCAGCGGGCGCGTGAAGCACCCGGGCGTCAAGCTGGCTCCCGCGGGCATCACGGTGCGCGAGCTGATCGACGAATACTGCGGCGGCATGCTCGATGGCCACAGCTTGCACGCCTACCTGCCGGGCGGCGCCTCGGGTGGGATCCTGCCGGCAAGCATGGACGACATTCCGCTCGACTTCGACACCCTGCAGCCGCACGGCGCCTTCATCGGCTCGGCCGCCGTGATGGTGCTGAGCCAACATGACCGGGCGCGCGACGCGGCGCTCAACGTGATGCGCTTCTTCGCCCACGAGAGCTGTGGCCAATGCACGCCCTGCCGTGTCGGCACCGCCAAGGCGGCGGCGCTGATGCAGGCTGCCACCTGGGACAACGAAACGCTCGAGGACCTGGCGCAGGTGATGGGCGATGCGTCGATCTGCGGCCTGGGGCAGGCGGCGCCGAACCCGATCCGCAGCATCCAGAAGTACTTCCCCGAGGAGATCGAATGAACGCACCGGCCAAGCTCGCCGAATTGATGCCGCGGACCGTGGCGTTCACGCTCGACGGCCGCGCGCTCGAGGCCTTCGAAGGCGAGACCATCTTCAAGGCGGCCGAGCGGCACGGCGTCGAGATCCCACACCTCTGCTACACGGACGGTCTGCGCGCCGACGGCAACTGCCGCGCCTGCGTGGTCGAGATCGACGGCGAACGCACGCTGGCGCCGAGTTGCTGCCGCAGCGTGAGCGCCGGCATGAAGGTGCAGGCGAGCAGCGAGCGCGCGCTCAAGAGCCAGAAGATGGTGGTCGAGATGCTGCTGTCCGACATGCCCGACCAAGGCTACAAATGGATCGGCGACGACGCCTCCCGTCCGCATGGCGAGTTGAGCGAATGGGCGGCCCGGCTCGACGTCGCCGTCCGCCCCGCGCTCAGGGCGCTGCGCCGCGAACAGCCGGCGGCCGACGTCTCGCACCCCGCGATGGCGGTCAATCTCGATGCCTGCATCCAGTGCAATCGCTGCGTGCGCGCCTGCCGCGAGGAGCAGGTCAACGACGTCATCGGCTATGCGATGCGC
>NZ_JBFUIU010000196.1:0-12900 GCF_056401695.1 Variovorax sp. P4_D9 | reverse complement strand
TGGGCAAGGTGGTCTCCCAGTGCGGCCTGGCCGTGCCCCCCGACGATGCCCGCGCCTTCGCCGACGCGGTGCTCAAGCTGGCCTCCCAGCCCGAACTGCGCCGCGAGCTCGGCCTCCGCGCCCGCGCCTTCGCCGAAGCGAACTTCGACCGCGACGCCGTCCTCGCCCAATTCGAACGCGACCTCCAGGCCGCCTGCCTCAGAGACTGAAAAGGCCGGCGAAGCCCGGCCTTGTTGGTGAAACACCGCGGAACCGGCTTCGCCGGGCCGCTGGCGCCCGGACACGAGTGCCGGGCAACCTGGGGGACGAGCCTACTGCTCTTCGGGCAGGATGCTCTCGTAGTTGTAGTTGGTATAGCGATAGCGGCCGTACTTGTAGGCGGCATAGGCCCGGCGATTGACGTTCATGCCGTTGAGCAGCACCCCCGTGGCAGCCTTGCCGCCCATCGAAAGGCGCCGGGTGCTTTCCTTCAGTTCGCCCATCGTCGACAGGTCGGCGCGCGCCACCAGCAACACGGTGCCCACGTGCGTTGCGATGGTGCTCGTATCGGCGGCCACCAGCACCGGCGGCGCATCGATCACGACCAGGTCGTATTGCTCGGACAGGCGCTCCAGGTTGGTCTTGAACGAGTCCGACACCAGCAGTTCGGCCGGGTTCGGCGGCAGCTGGCCGGTGGCCAGGAAGTCCAGGCTGGGAACCACCTGCCGGTGCACGGTCTGCTGCACGGTCAGGCTGCCGGCGATCAGTTCGGATAAGCCACCGTGGCGCTGCAGGCCGAAATACTGGTGTGTGTGGCCGCGCCGCAGGTCGGCGTCAATCAGCAGTGTGCGCCGTCCGGCGGCGGCCATCAGCGCAGCGAAGTTGGCGGCAACGAAGCTCTTGCCGACGCCCGGCGTGGGCCCGGTGATCAGCACACGGTTGTTGGGTGACTCCAGCATCGCGAACTGCATCGCGGTGCGCAGGCTGCGCAGGCTCTCGACAGCGGGGTCGTCGGCCTTTTCGATCGTCAGCAACCGCACGCCGGTGGCGCCGCTCAGGCGCCGGGCGGCGATGGTCTGTTGCGCCGGGCTCATCGGAATCGTCGAGAACACCGGCAGGCCGATATCAGCCTCGACCTCGTGCGGGTCGCGGATGCGCTGCTCGATGAACGAATTGCGGATGAACGCGGCGCAGATGCCGAGGAACAGGCCCAACGCCAGCGCTGCGGCCATGATGACATTGCGGTTCGGCTTGATCGGGCCCATCGGGGGCACCGCCTCGTCGAGCACGCGAACGTTGCCGACCTTGCCCTCCTTCACCAGCCGCAGCTGCAGCGAACTGTTGAGCAGCGACTGGTAGAGCTCGGTGTTCACCTTGACGTCGCGCTCCATGCGCACCGCCTCCTGCTGGATCGCAGGCAGCCCCTTGATTCGCGTCTGGATGCCGGCCATGTCGGCCTTCAGCGCCGCGATCTGGGCGTCCAGCGTCTGCACCAGCGGATGACTGGAAGTGAAGCGCGCCTCGAGGTCACGGCGGCGCTGCTGGGCGTCCAGCAGCCGGGTCTGGCGGTCGACCGCCTGGCCGAGGATCAGGGTCGCCTCCTCCGAGAACGCCACCGTGCCCTTCTGATTGCGATAGCGGTTGTAGGTCTCTTCCGCAGCCTCCATCTGGCGCTTGAACTGCGGCAACTGAACATCGAGGAAGGCCAGCGTCTTCTGCGCTTCAGCCGCCTTTCGCTCGATGTTCTGCTGCACGTACTGCGCGCCGACTGCGTTCAGCACCTGGGCCGCACGGTTGGGATCGATGTCCTGCAGCGCCACGTTGATGATCCCGGAGGCCTTGACGCGCTCGCTCAGGCTCAGGCCCGATTGCAGCGAGAGGATGGTCGGCAGCTTGGCGAAACGCCGCACGTTGAACTCGGCGCCGGGCTTGCCGTCCAGCCTGCTCACGACCAGTTCGATGGGGCCGTCCGGGGTCTCGGCCTTCAACGGCGCGCCGACCGTGCCGACCAAGGTCTGGGCCAGGCGCGGCGAGCTCAGCGCGTATTGACCGCCCCCCTTGGCCGTCACTTTGAAGAAGGACCCTTCCATCGACGCCGGCACCTCGAAATGCGACACCGCGATCTGCTCGGTGCCCGAGACATAGCCTCCGAAGCCCAGGAAACCCGGCTCCGACAGGCCGGTCGCCCGCCGCGCCAGCCAGCCGCCGATGTAGGGAATGTAGTTCGGGCCGACAACGATGTAGAGCCTGATCGCGTCCACGGCCTTGCCCACCACCATGCGCGAGCGGATGATCTCCATTTCGGCGCTGGCGGGCGTCTTGAGGTCGATCAGCCCGCCGGCTTCGCTGAGGATGCCCTTGCCGCCGCTTTCCGGGTCTTCGACCTGGACCACCATGTTCGATTCGTAGATCGGGCGCTCGAGGAAGGCATAGGCCGCTCCGCCCAGGAACACGACCAGGGCGATGAGGGCGATCAGCCACTTGTTCGCCACCAGCACCTCGAGGTAGCGCCCAATGTTGAAATCCTCCTCGTTCGCCGTGCCGAACGAACTTGGATTGGGTTTGGGAGTGAGTGTGGAATTCATCGACTGGATACTCTTGAAATGCGTTGGAGCCACTGCTGGGTACCTTCTTCGATGAGCGCCAGCGACCGTTCGAAAGTTGCACGCCCAGCCTGATACGGATCCGGGACATCCCGATCGCTGAACTCACAGAGACGAAATACCTTGCCGGAGGCAAAGAGATAGCGCTCCTCGACCGCGCGCCTTTGCTCGGCGTCCATCACCAGGATCAAGTCGGCGCGCTGGCAGGCATCGAGGCTGATCTGCCGCGCACGGTGGTCCTCGATCGAAATGCCGCGCTCCTGCATCAGTTCGCGGGCGATGGCGTCCGCGGGTTCGCCCACCAGGGCGCCGAGTCCGGCCGATGCGACCTGCGCGTCGGGCAGCGCCGCCGCGATCAGGCCTTCGGCCATCGGACTGCGGCAGATGTTGCCGATGCACACAACGAGAATGTTCCGGATGGTCACGATCGGTTCGACTAGCGGCCGGTGGTAGTGGTGCCGACGGACTGGTACGTGATCGCCGTGGTGGCGGTCGGCAGGATCAGGTTGAGGACGCGGTTCCACTGCACCAGCGGCACCGGGTCGACGTAGACCACATCCTTCGCCTTCAGCGAGAAGCCGTCCGCCATCGCGATCGCGGTCGGTGTGCGGGCGTCCAGGTGGAAGATCGACTGGCCCTTGGCCTCGTTGCGGATCACGTAGATCTGGCGCGGATTGGCGGTGGTCAGGTTGACGCCGCCCACTTCGGTCAGGGCATCGCTCAGGCTCAGCCGGCCGTTGCGCATCAGCACCCCGGTCTGCTGGGTCACCTCACCCATCACCGTGACCTTGCGCTCGTCGCGGTTGCGAACGTAGATCATGTCGCCCGGGTGCAGCGGAATGCGGCTCGGATTGACACCGGCGTCGGCCATCGCCGTCAGGTCGATGACCACCGTCTTGCCCTCGCGCGTGAGTTCGATCGCCGAACGGTCACCGTTCGAATTCAGGCCACCGGCGCGGTTGATCGCCTCCGCGAGGGTCATTGGAATGTCCGTGAAGAGGACCAGCCCGGGTGTCCGGACCTCGCCGTCCATGTAGGCGCGCTTGCTGCGGAAGGCCTCGACCCGAACGCTGATCTGCGGGTCCCTGAAGACGCGCGCCAGTCGCTTCACCACCGCCCCTTCCATCTCCTGGAGGGTCATGCCCGCCACCTTGAGCGACCCGATGTACGGGAAGCTCAGCTGCCCGGTGTTCGACACGATGTAGCCCGGTGCGGGCGAGACGCTGGCCGGGTCGGCCACCGTGGTCGGCGGAACGACGCTGAACACCATCTCGGGATGGTCGAACACCGTGATGCCCACCACGTCACCGGGACCGATCCGGTAGGGTTCGGTCTGGCCCAGCAAGGCCGTCACGTCGGGACCGAGCTTGGTCTGGCGAGTCGCCGCGCGCTGCGCCGAAATCAGCGTCGGCGTGATCTCGGTCAGCGCACCGGGCGGGGGCGGATCGATCTCGGAGGTCGAGAAACCGGCTGGAGAGACGGCCTGCTCGGCATCGTTGCTCGCCGAACGGAAGCCCGGCGCCAGGGGCGCGCAGCCTTGCACCAGCAAGCCCACTGAAGCCAGCAGTGCGGCATGTAGTAAAAAATGCTTCAAGTGCAGCTCCGCATCGTGACCCTGAAATGAATACTTTTGCAAACAGTTACGACTGTACATCATGAGAAGGGGCTACTCAAACCCTTTCTCGGATTACATCTTCCGGCAGATGAACAGGGGACGGCAACTGCCGAAATAACACGCCCTGGGAATTTCTCTTCAGTCGGAACGACCCGGATCGCCAGGCAAACCGGATCGAATGCTAYGAATTCAATAGCGTACGAGTCGCTGAAGCAAAGCCGTGTCAGGGATTTTCGTTTTGTGCCGCGCGTTTCCAGGCGGCCGAAGCCTGGTCGGCGTCATCGCGTGCTTCARCCAACTGCGCCAGCGCCTGCCAAGCCCGTCGATGCAGATTGATGTCCTGAAGACCCAATCCGGCCTGTGTGAGCAACTGTTGCGCCTTGCCCCAGAGCTGCCGCTTCATGCAGGCCATGCCCGCCAAGTACTGCAGGTTGGGGTCGCGCGGGTTGTTTCGTTGCGCCGACTCGATGCGCGCGAGCCAGTCGGCATCGACTGAATCGAGGCCGGCCTCGAGCGCCCGGACCAGTTTCACACGCAGGGATTCGCCGAGGCTCTGTGGCTGCTCGACCATGCGCTCCCAGATCGGCAGCAGCCAAGCGCGCGCCAGCGTGAGATCGCCGCGCAGCGCCACCATCCGCTGGGCCGCGTGGATCGCGACCTCGGGCATTTCGCGCTCCGACGCATCGAACTCGCCCCAGGCGCGCAGCAATTGGGCCGGGTCGTGGGCCCCCGACAGCAGCTCCGTCGCCAGTCCGCGCACGATGCTCTGCGCCGCCGCATCCGAAAAGGCCCGGTGCTTGGCCAGCAGCCGCGCGGTTTCGAGCGCCTCCRGGGTGCGCCGGTCCTGGCGCGCGGCTTTCAGCCGCAAGCGCAGCGCCAGGGTGCGGCGCTGCGCCCCCTGCGGCAGTTCCGCGAGCCGCGCCAGGGCGGCCGGCGCGTCGCGGTCGTCGAGCGCCCAACGAGCGGCACGCAGTTGCACGCCCTCGCGTATTTCCGGCGCCACCAATGCGCCACGATCGGCGCTCTCGTTGAGTGCCTGCTGAAGGTGCGCATCGCGCGCCGGGCGATCCTGCAGCGACTGCGCGCTCTCGGCGGCCAGCAGATGCGCCACCACGCGGACCTGAAGAGCCTGCGGCAGCCGGGCATCGAGCGCGGCCAGCCGCCGCTCTTGCGCCAGCGCCGATTGCGCCGCCTTGCGCGCGCGCGAGAACCGGCCCGACAACAATTGCGCAGCGGCGTCGAGCAGCGCCGAATGCAGCGCGCGCTCTTTTTGCTGCAAACGCCACTGGCGCGCCTGCTTGGGCAGCGAGAACAGTGCCGAGAAGCCCCGCAACGCCAGGTGCAGCAGCACGAACACGGCGAACAGAAGCAGCAGCACCAGGTTGAGCGACAGGTCGACCCGCCAGGGCGGCCAGAAGACGGTGATCGTGCCCTGGTTGTTGCCGGCGAACAGCGCCACCGCGGCGGCGACGCCGAACAGAGCGAGGAACCAGAGGACGGCGCGCATGGCTTCGAGCCTGCCTAGCGGCCCGCGGCGGCCGTGGCGAGCGCAGCCAGCGTCTCGTCGACGCGCGGCGGCTCGCTGGTGCGGATCTGCGCCTGCACCTGCTGCACCAGCGTCGCTGCGGCCTGGACCCGGCGCGAAGCCGGATCGAAATAGCGGTTGATCGACGCCGACACGGTGGCCATCTCGCCGCGCGCCGTGTCGATTTGCCGTGACAGCAGGGCCAGCCGGGCATTGAGCAGCTTCAGCTTGAGGTTCTCGCGCAGGAAAAAGGTCTGATCGGGCGTCAGCAGCACCGCTTCGGGCCGCTCGATCCGCCCGACCCGCAACAGCGAGCGCGCCTCGGTATGCACCATCAGCAGGAAGCGCTGCCACCACGGCGCGTCTGCCGGCAGCGGCTCGGCCTGCCGGGTATCGAGCGCGCCGCCGCGCACGGCCACCGCGTTGAGCACCGGCATGTCATCCACCATGCGCATGAGTTCGTCGAGCTTCTGCAGCGCATCGGTGTTGTCGGCGCTGRCACTGCTGCGAAGGCGATCCGCATCGTGCTGCATGGCGCGCTGCAGCGGCGCCAGCCGGGGCTGCGCGGCGCGCGCGATGCGCAGGTCACCTGCCTTCAGTGCCGCCAGCAGCGGTTGGACGTTGCCCGTGACCTGCGCCTGCTGCAGGGCCAACCGAACGGCGGCCTCGATATCGATCACCAGGTTCTCGTCGCGCGAGCGCGAGAGGCTTTGCATCAGTTCTTCGAGCTGGGAGCGTTGCAGCGCCACCTCGCCGACCCGGGTCTCCGCCAGCGCCAGCCGGGCCGCCGTGTCGCGTACCACTTCCTGGGCCTGGCGCGCCAGGGTGCGCGCTTCCATCGCCTGTGCCAGGGCATCGGCACTCTGGCGCGCCAACTGCTCCTGCATGCCGCTGACCTTCTGCCAGAGCGCCATCGACATCAACAGCGCGATCACTGCGACGATGGCGAGCAGGCCGAAGGCGAGCCGCGAGAGCAGCGCCAGCGCGGTCGAATGCCCGGCCGGCAAGGGGGCCGGAACCGGTGTGCGCAACGCGGATTCCGGCAGTGGCTCGTGGAAGACAGGAGCGTCACTCATGTCAGGGATTCTATCGACGCGACCAGCTCGGGCAGCGACGRCCGCGAGACGTGCACGCGGCCGAATCCGGCGGCGCGGGCGGCCTCGGCGATGCGTTCGTGGGTGACCAGGGCGCGCGCCGACTGCCAGTGGACGGTGGGCAGCAAGCGGCACAGGTTGGCAATCGCTTCCGAACTGCTGAAGAGCCAGGTCGCAGCACCGCTGGCGCCCTCTGCCGCCAGCCGTCGCTCGGCCTCGCCGAAGGACGGCGGCATGCGACGGTAGGCCGTCACCGCATCACAGAGGCCTCCGGCGGCCGCGATCTCGCGAGCCAGCCAGTCGCGGCCCGTGGCCTGCCCGGTGGCATCGCCGCCGCGCACGATCAGGATCCGGGCGCCCGGGCCCACTTGCGGCGCCACCAGGCCCCACAGGTTCTCGGAATCGAACTGCGGCGCATCGACAGACGGCGCGTCGATCGCCGACGCCGGCACGCCGGCCTCGCGCAACCCCCGCGTGGTGCCGGGACCGGTGCCCCAGAAACGCAGCGTCGGAGGCAGGCGGACGTCGATGCCGCGGAAGAAGTGCTCGGCAGCGGCGGCGCTGACGAACATCAGCGCGTCATAGTCGGAAAGGCGCCGCCACGCGACCTGCAGCGGCGCCGGGTCGTCGAGCGGCTCGATCGCGATCAAGGGCAGCGCCACCGCGTCCAGGCCTGCGGCGCGCAGATCGTCCACCCAGCGCGCGGCTTCCCTGGCCGGCCGTGTGATCAGCAGCATGGGCAAGCGAATCGGAGCCTCATGCCTGGAGCAGCCGCGCTGCCGCTTCACCCAGCGCACTCGCCTGCGCCGCATCGGCAGCCTCGGCCACCAGTTGCGCCCGCCGCAGCGGCGCCAAGCCTTCGGGATCGCCCAGGGCAGCATCGATGCGCAGCCGGCCATCGGACTGCCAGCGCGCGTGCGCGGCCAGCGGCATCGAGCAGCTGCCGCCCATGGCGCGGCTGACGGCGCGCTCGGCGGCCGTCGCGAGCCCGTCGGCGCGGCTTGCCAGCGGCGCCAGCAGCGCGAGCAGATCGGTGCGGTCGGAGCGGATCTCGATGCCGAGCGCGCCCTGCCCTGCGGCCGGCAGCATCGTGTCGGGCTCGAAGCATTCGCGGATGCGCCCTTCGAGGCCGAGCCGCTTGAGCCCGGCCGCAGCCAGCACGATGGCGTCGTACTGGCCTTCGTCGAGCTTGCGCAGGCGGGTGTCGAGATTGCCGCGCAAGGGCTCGACGCGCAGATCGGGCCGCAGCGCGCGCAGCAGCACCACGCGGCGCAGGCTGGAGGTACCGACCACCGCCCCTTGCGGCAGTTCGGCCAGCGACGCGTGGCGCGGCGACACCAGCGCATCGCGCGGATCCTCGCGCTCGAGCACGCAGGCCAGCGCGAAACCATCGGGCAGGTCCATCGGCACATCCTTGAGCGAATGCACCGCGATGTGGGCGCGCCCTTCTTCGAGCGCGAGTTCGAGTTCCTTGACGAACAGGCCCTTGCCGCCGACCTTGCTGAGCGAGCGATCCAGGATCTGGTCGCCGCGGGTGGTCATGCCGAGCAGTTCCACCGCATGGCCTTGTTCTTGCAGGAGGGCCTTGACGTGTTCGGCCTGCCACATGGCCAGGCGGCTTTCGCGCGTAGCGATGACGATGTTGCTCAAACCGTTTCCCGTATGAAAAAGAGACTTGCGGGATGCTAGCATGTTGCGCCGCAGCAACGCCGGCATGTCCCCAGCCCACGAGGAGAAGTTTCGAATGAAGACGAGCCCCGCACCGGTTGCCGCGAAGCGCCGGACCCGTGACGAAGACCTGCCCCTGATCGCCGACATCCGGCTCCTGGGCCGCATTCTCGGCGACGTGATCCGCGAACAAGAGGGAGACGACAGCTACGCACTGGTGGAGAAGATCCGGACCCTCTCGGTGGCCTTCCGGCGCGACGCCGACCATGCCGCGGACCGGGCGCTCAAAAACCTGCTGAAGGGACTCAGCGCCGCCGAGACCGTGAGCGTGATCCGCGCCTTCACCTACTTCAGTCACCTCGCCAACCTGGCCGAGGACCGGCACCAGATCCGCCGCCGCACCGAGGCCGAGCGTGCCGGCGAGAGCGCCGAAGGCAGCCTCGAGATCGCGCTGGCGCGCATCCGCAAGGCCGGCATCAAGGCCGAGACGGTGGTCGAGTCTTTGTCTCACAGCTATGTCTCGCCGGTTCTGACCGCGCACCCGACCGAAGTGCAGCGCAAGAGCATCCTGGATGCCGAGCGCGCCATCGCGCAGCTGCTCACGGCGCGCGACGAGATCGCGCTGCGCCAGCGTGCCTTCGCTACGGCCAAGGATGCGCTGACGCCGATCGAGTACGCCGACAACGAGCGYCAGCTGCGCACCCGCGTCACCCAGCTGTGGCAGACGCGCCTGCTGCGCTTCTCGAAGCTGACCGTGGCCGACGAGATCGAGAACGCGCTGAGCTACTACGAGGCCACCTTCCTGCGCGAGATCCCGCGGGTCTACGCCGATCTCGAGAAGGCCCTGGCCCACGGCGGCAGCGTGCCCTCGGTGGCCCCCTTCCTGCGCATGGGCCAGTGGATCGGTGGCGACCGCGACGGCAATCCGAACGTGACTGCCGAAACGCTCGAGTACGCACTGCGCCGGCAGAGTGAGCTGGCGCTGCGCCACTACCTGACCGAAGTGCACTACCTCGGCGGCGAGCTGTCGCTGTCCGCCACGCTGGTCGACGTATCGGTGGAGATGCAGGCGCTGGCCGAGCGCTCGCCCGACAAGAACGAGCACCGCGTCGACGAACCCTACCGCCGCGCGCTGACCGGCATGTACGCGCGGCTGGCGGCCACTTTGCGCGAACTCACGGGCGGCGAGGCCGCGCGCCACGCCGTGAAGCCGCAGAACCCCTACCAGACGGCCGAGGAGTTCCTGGCCGACCTGCGCACCATCGAGGAGTCGCTGGCCGACAAGCACGGCACCGTGCTGGCGGCGCCGCGCCTGCATCCGCTGATCCGCGCGGTCGAGGTGTTCGGCTTCCACCTGGCGACCGTCGACCTCCGCCAGAGTTCCGACAAGCACGAGGCGGTGGTGGCGGAGCTGCTGGCCACCGCGCGCATCGAGCCCGCCTATGCAGCGCTGCCCGAGGAAGACAAGCAGGCGCTGCTGCTGCGCCTGCTCGACGACGCCCGGCCGCTCAGAGTGCCCGATGCCGATTACTCGCCGCTCGCCAGGAGCGAACTCGCGATCTTCGCAGCCGCGCGCACCGCGCGAGCGCGCTTCGGCGCGGCGGCGATCCGCCACTACATCATCAGCCACACCGAAACCGTCAGCGACCTGCTCGAAGCGCTGCTGCTGCAAAAAGAAGTGGGACTGCTGCGCGGCACGCTGGCCGACAATGCTACCTGCGACCTGATCGTGGTGCCGCTGTTCGAGACCATCGAGGACCTGCGAAACGCGGCGCCGATCGTGCGCGCCTTCTATGCGCTGCCGGGCATCCATGCGCTGGTGCAGCGCTCGGGCGCCGAGCAGGACGTGATGCTGGGCTACAGCGACAGCAACAAGGACGGCGGCATCTTCACCAGCAATTGGGAGCTGTACCGTGCCGGGCTGGCGCTGGTGGCGCTGTTCGACGACTTGAACGCACACAGCGRCATTGCCATCCGCTTGCGGATGTTCCATGGCCGCGGCGGCACCGTGGGGCGGGGCGGCGGCCCGAGCTACCAGGCGATCCTGGCCCAGCCGCCGGGCACCGTGCGCGGCCAGATCCGCCTGACCGAACAGGGCGAGGTGATCGGCTCGAAGTACGCCAACAGCGAGATCGGCCGCCGCAATCTCGAGACGCTGGTGGCTGCGACGCTCGAGGCCACGCTGCTGCCGACCGCCAAGGCTGCGCCCTCCACCTTCGTCGCCGCGGCGGCCGAATTGTCGGCAGCCAGCATGGCGGCCTACCGCGCACTGGTCTACGAGACGCCGGGCTTCGGCGACTACTTCTTCAGCGCCACGCCGATCCGCGAGATCGCCGAGCTCAACATCGGTTCGCGCCCGGCCTCGCGCAACCCGAGCCGCAGCATCGAGGACCTGCGCGCGGTGCCCTGGAGCTTCAGCTGGGGCCAGTGCCGCCTAACGCTGCCGGGCTGGTACGGCTTCGGCTCGGCGATCGAACGCTTCCTTGTGCAAGCCGCCAATCCGGGCGCGCGCAAGGAACGGCAGGCGCTGCTGCAGCGCATGTACGCGCAATGGCCCTTCTTCAGCACGCTGCTGTCGAACATGGACATGGTGCTGGCCAAGAGCGACCTCGCCCTGGCCTCGCGCTACTCCGAGCTGGTGGCCGACAAGAAGCTGCGGCAGAAGGTGTTCTCGATGATCGACGCCGAATGGCACCGCACCTCCGACGCGCTGACGCTGATCACCGGCGCCAAGCAGCGGCTGGAGGGCAACGCCGACATGCAGCGTTCGATCCGCCATCGCTTCCCCTATATCGATCCGCTGCACCACCTGCAGGTCGAGCTGATGCGCCGCTACCGCGCCGGGCAGGTCGACGAGCGGCTGCAGAAGGGCATCCACATGTCGATCAATGGGGTGGCGGCGGGCTTGCGCAACACAGGTTGACGAACCGGCCCGCAAGGCGAGAGCGGGCGGTGTCCGCCCTCTCCTACACCATTTCACGGCGAAGCAGATAAAAAGGCCATTGCATAGGGAGTACCCTGGCCCGCACGTTCACAGCTCTCGCAATCGCGCGGCGGCTTCAGGGTCGTTCACAGGAAACTCCGCCATGTCATCCCCGCAATCGCTTGCCCGTTCCCCGATCGACTTCGTCAGCGGCGACTTCGACGCGCTGGCATCGCACATGCGACATTGCGCGCGGGCTCGAGGGCGATGGTTCGCGGTTCGCAGCCATCTGCAGCAGGTGCGTTCAGTCGCCGCTGGCCGCATTGTGACGATGGCTTGCGTGGCCGGCGTGATCGCCATCGGACTGTTCGCGGTCGCTTGAGCGCCGCAGCGGTCGTCGACCGGCTCGACAGCCTCAGCCGGTACGCGCGCGATCTTCTGCTCGGGCCGCACGAGCCGGTCGAAGCGCCGATCCGCGCCGAGTTGTTCGGCGCCCAGCGCTTCGCGCAACACGGCCACAGCCTGGCACGTGCCCAGGGCGTGCAGCCCGGTCCCTCGCGCGGCGACACGACGCCTTTCTTCCCGCGCGTCGACAAGAACCTCGAGTCGCTGCGCAGCGCCTTCGACTACATCGCGCTGATCTCGCAGAGCGGGCGCTACGTGTCGCCGGCAGCCGAATGGCTGCTCGACAACTTCCACCTCGTGGAGGCCCAGCTCCAGCAGATCCGCGAGGGCGTGCCGCGCAGCTACTACGCCCGCCTGCCGAAGCTCGCGGCGCCGCCGTTGGCCGGCCTGCCGCGGGTCTACGGCATCGCCTGGGCCTATGTGGCACACACCGACAGCGTGCTGAACAAGACGCTCTTCACGGCCTTCCTCGATGCCTACCAGGACATCGATGAACTCACCCTCGGCGAACTGTGGGCACTGCCGACCACGCTGCGCGTGGTGCTGCTGGAGAACCTGCGGCGGGTGGCCGAGCGCATTGCCGAGAACAAGGTGGCGCGCGAGGTCGCGCACGCGGCCTGGGACGCGGCCGATTCGCTGTCGTCGCACGAGCTCGACGTGCTCTATCGCGCGCTGCAGAGCCGCGGCATGCAGGACAGCTACCTGACCCAGCTCTGGCAGCGGCTGCCGGTCGAGCACGGCGAGCATCCGCCCGCACTCGTCAAGTGGACCGAGCAGCACTGCCCGAATGGCGCGGCGCTGATCGCCGACGCTCAGACCGCGCAGGCGGCCGCCAACCTCACGGTCGGCAACATCATCACGACGCTGCGCATGATCGGCCAGGTCGACTGGGCCGACCTGATCGAACCGGTCAGCCGCTCCCTGCGGGTGCTGCGCGAACTGCCCAGCTTCGGCCGCGAGAGCGAGTTGACGCGCCAGCAGATCACGCAGGCGATGGAACAGGTGGCACGCAGCACCCGCCGGACCGAGCGCGAAGTGGCGCAGGCGGTGGTCGGCCTCGCGCTGCAGGCCGGCGCCGATTGCACCGG
>NZ_JBFUIU010000195.1:0-12901 GCF_056401695.1 Variovorax sp. P4_D9 | reverse complement strand
GCCAGCGCGAGTTTGCGATGCAGCGCACGCTCGCGGCGGCCGCGCGGCAGCGGCAGGAAGGCATCGAGCCAGCCCGCGGCCGGACTCAACTCGGTCGAGACGCGCGATCTGTCGACCGCGCTCATGCGGCTGCGCTCGCCGCAATTGGTGATGGTGGTGGTCGAGCACGACATGGACCTGATCATGGAGGTGTGCAACACCATCCACGTGCTCAACGTCGGCCGCCTGCTGGCCTCGGGCAGCCCGGCGCAGGTTCGCGCCAACCCGGACGTGGTGCGCGTCTATCTCGGAGACGACGATGAGTGAGGCGGCCATGGATCTGCTGCAGGTCGAGGACCTGACGGTGCGCTACGGCGCCGGCCCGGTGGTGCACGGCATCGCCCTGGGCGTGCCGAGGGCAACGGTGGCGGCGCTGCTGGGCGCCAACGGCGCCGGCAAATCGAGCACGCTGCGGGCGATCGCCGGACTGGAGCCGGCGCAGGGCCGCGTGCTGTTCGAAGGCCAGGACATCAGCGGCTGGTCGTCGGCCAGGCGCTTTCGCGCCGGCATCGCCTACGTGCCCGAGGGCCGGGCGATCGTGGCCGACCTCTCGGTCGCCGACAACCTGACGCTCGGCTCCTACTTCGTCGATGCCGCCACGCGCGCCCGGCGGCGCCAGGTCGTGCTCGACTTCTTTCCCGAGATCGCCAACCGCCTGAAGTCGCCCGCCGGCCTGCTGAGCGGCGGCGAGCAGCAGATGCTGGCCATCGGCCGCGGGTTGATGTCGGCGCCGCGCCTGCTGCTGCTGGACGAGCCTTCGCTCGGACTGGCTCCGCTGCTCGTCGCCCGTGTCTACGAGCGGCTGGCCGTGATCCAGCGGGAGCAGAGGCTGGCCGCACTGCTGGTCGAGCAGAGCTTCTACGCCGCGGCCAAGCTGGCGGCGCGCGCCTGGGTGATGCGCCATGGCCACATCGTCGGCGAACTCGACGCCCGGGCGCTGCGCACCCGCGAAGGGCGGCAGCAGGCCATCGAGGCCTACCTGGGCGCACGGCAGGACGAGGCGGCCCACGCATGAAACAAGGAGAGCCCGTGAAGCTGAAGTTGCAAGGCGAGCTGATCGCCACCGGATTGCAGTTTCCGGAAGGCCCCGTGGCGCTTGCCGACGGCAGCGTGCTGGTGGTCGAGATCGCCGTCGGCCGGCTGACCCGCGTGCTGCCCTCGGGCGAACTGAGCGTGGTGGCGACGCTGGGCGGCGGTCCCAACGGTGCGGCGATGGGACCGGACGGCCATTGCTACGTCTGCAACAACGGCGGCTTCAGTTGGCGCACGGACGACGGCTTCACGCGCCCGACCGGCCCAGCCGCCGACTACGAGGGCGGCGCGATCCAGCGTGTGAACCTCGCCACCGGCGCGGTGCAGATGCTCTACACCCACTGCGATGGCGTTCCGCTGCACGGGCCGAACGACATCGTGTTCGACGCCGACGGCGGCTTCTGGTTCAGCGATTTCGGCAAGACCTTCGAGGACCGCATGCTGCGCGGCGCGGTGTACTACGCCCGCACCGACGGCAGCTTCATCCGCCGGGCCGCGCACCCGGTGCTGACGCCCAACGGCGTAGGCCTGTCTCCGGACGGCCGCACGCTGTACGTGAGCGAGACCGAGACCAGCCGGCTCTGGTCCTACCCGATCACCGGACGCGGGCAACTCGGGCACGAAGCCTGGCCGTCTCCGAACGGCGGCCGGMTGGTGCATGGCCTGCCCGGCTTCCAGCGTTTCGATTCGCTGGCGGTGGAGGAGGGCGGCAACATCTGCGTCGCCACGCTGGTGCGCGGCGGCGTCAGCGTGTTCTCGCCGGCCGGGGATCTGCTGGAATTCCACGAGGCACCCGAAGGCTATTGCACCAACATCTGCTTCGGCGGCGCGGACCGGCGCACCGCCTTCATCACCCTTTCGGGCCATGGCCAGCTCCTGGCCGCGCGCTGGCCGCGCGCCGGTCTGGCGCTTTCGGCCTGACCCCATGCATCACGAGCCAACCCACAAGGACGCACCCATGACCCCAGGCACTCGCTTCGGCCGCCGCCGTTTCCTGCAGGCCGGCGCCACAACCGCCGCGGCCGTCCTTGGCGCCGGGCCGCTCACGGCGGCCGCGCAGCCGGCCTGGCCCGCGCGGCCGATCCGCATCATCGTCCCGTATGCCGCGGGGCAGGGCGCCGACGTGCTGACGCGGCTGGTGGGGAACGAGCTGTCGACGACCCTGGGCCAGACCATCTTGGTGGAGAACCGCGCCGGGGCCGGAGGCAACATCGGTGCTGCCGCCGCCGCCAGGTCGCCGGCCGACGGCTACACCTTCCTGCTCGGCACCAATGCGACGAATGCCGCCAACGAATTCCTCTTTCCCACGCTGGGCTTCGATCCGGCCGCCGACTTCGATGCCGTGGCGATGATCGGGCTGCTGCCGATGGTGCTCTGCACGTCGGCGCCCGACCTGCCCGCCAATGGCATCGCCGAGTTGGTCGCGCGGGCCCGGGCCAAACCGAACACGCTGAACGTGGGGCTGCCGAGCACCACCGCGAACGTGGTGTTCGCGCAGTTCGTGAAGTCGGCCCAGGCGCCCTTGTTCGGCGTGAAATACAAGGCCTCCGGCCAGGCGATGACCGACGCGCTCGGGGGCCAGATCCCGTTGGTCATCGACACCGTGACCGCGGCCCGGCCGCATCTCGCGGCCGGCAAGATGCGCGCCCTGGGCATCACCTCGCTCAAGGCCAGCGAGATGCTGCCCGGCGTCAAGCCGGTGGCCGAGCAGGGGGTGCCCGGTTTCGAGGTCGTGGCCTGGGATGCGCTGTTCGCGCCGCGCGGCACGCCGCCCGAGGTCGTCGAGAAGCTCGTCGAGCACCTCCGGCGCGCCCTGCAGCAGCCCGAGATGCGGCGGCGAATGCTCGAGATCGGCGTCGAACCGCTCTTCATGGGACCGGCCCAGCTGGAGGCCTTCGTGAAGGCGGAGCGCCCCAAGTGGGGCGAGGTCATCAAGGCCGCCGAAATCCACGTCGACTGAAGACGCATCCCCCCTGTGTCCTTTACCGAAAACAAGCACGTTTCCCCAAAGAATGCATCCTGCATTTCCATCTCAAACCTGAGTCAACCTGAGCAACCGGAGTAATGAACTTGACCACTGCCACTGCCACTGCCAACCTGAGCCCTCAATCCGACGTCGGCAACGCGCCCGCGGAGGGCCTGATCACCGACCAGGCCATCGCCGACGCCAAAGCCATGATCGGCCTGCACCTGCGCCCCGAAGGCCCCTACCTGCAGGACGCCACGCCCGACACGCTACGCAACTGGTGCAACGGCATCGGCGACCTGAACCCTCTGTACCGTGACATCGGCTATGGCGCGGCTAGCCGCTACGGCACGATGCTCGCGCACCCGATGTTCCCGATGGCCTTCGGCTGGCTCGGCCGCACGCGCTGGGGCCTGCCGGGCGTGCACGGCTTCTATGCCGGCAACGACTGGGAGCTGATCCGCCACGTGCGCCCGGGCGACCGCATCACGCCGATCGAGCGGGTGGTTGGCGTCGAGGTCAAGGAGAGCAAGTTCTCGGGCCGCCTGGTGCTGCAGTATGTCGAGGCCTGCTACTACAACCAGCGCGGCGAACTGGTGGCGCGGGCGCTCGGCACCTGCACCCGCCACGAGCGCAAAGCGGCGCGCGACACCGGCAAGTACAAGGAGATCGTCCAGCACGAGTACAGCAACGAGATGCACGACCGCATCGACCAAATGGTGCTCGACGAGCCGAACAACATCCGCGGCGCCAACGTGCGCTACTGGGAGGAAGTGCAGGAAGGCGAAGAACTGCCGACGATCGCGCGCGGCCCGCTGTCGCTGATGGACACGATGGGCTTCCTGGTCGGCTGCGGCCGCGGCCACACGCATGGCGTGGTGCTGCAGGCGGCGGTCAAGCACCCGGGCCATTTCTTCCGCAATCCGGAGGCCGGCGGCGGCGTCGAGTACACCGGCATCGGTCACCACCGCGAGTCGGTGGCCAAGGAGGTCGGCGTCCCGGGCACCTACGACTACGGTCCGCAGCGCTCGTCGTGGATGTGCACGCTGATCACCAACTGGATGGGCGATGCCGGCGTGATCAAGCGCGTGCGGACCGAGATGCGGCGCTTCAACATCGTGGGCGACACCACCTTCTGCAAGGCCAAGGTGGTGCGCAAGTACGTGAAGGACAAGACCGCGCTCGTCGACATCGAGATCGCGGCCGAGAACCAGCGCGGCGAGGTGACCACGCCGGGCATCGCGACCGTCGCGCTGCCCTCGCGCGATGTCAGGCTGCCGGCCTTCATCGACGGCTCGGGCATCGACCTCGAGCTGCCGGTGATTCGCTGAACGCCAGCTTCCTGCAACACCTGCGAAAGGGCTCACATGCTTTTCGATGAAGCGTCGCCATCCGCCGAGCTGCCCCTGGCAGGCTGCCGCGTCGTCGAGCGCTCGCGCACCGTGGCGGCCGCCTACGCCGGCCGCCTGCTCGCCGCCATGGGCGCGCAGGTCGTGATGCTCGAGCCCGAGGAGGGCTCGCCGCTGCGGCAGGCGCCGCCTCTGCTCGGCGACACCGGAGAGAGTGCGCTGTTCGCCTACCTCTCCGTCGGCAAACGCAGCTTGGTCTGCGACCCGCTGACGAGCAAGGGGCAGGCCGTGCTGGCGCGCGCGCTGGATGGCGCCGACATCCTGATCGACGACACGCCGCTGCGCCATCGGCCCGGTGCCGGCCTCGATCCGGCATCGATCGGCCGGCGCTTCGCCGGCCTCGTTCACGTCAGCGTGCTGCCCTTCGGCGCCACCGGGGACAAGGCGGACTGGGACGGCGAGGAGGTGAACCTGGTGCATGCCGGCGGCGAAGGCTTCCTGCTGCCCAACGGCCTGTCCAACGAGCTGTTCCCGGACCGCCCGCCGCTCAAGGTCTACGGCCACTTCGCCAGCTACCAGGGCGGCAGCCTGGCGGCGATGTGCGCGCTCGCCGCCTGGTGGGCGGCGCCCGAGCGCGGCGGCCAGTATGTCGATGTGTCGGTGCAGGACGCGATGCTCTCAGTCGGCGCCTTTGCATTGCAGCGGCTCGGAGACGGCTCGCTGGAGCATCGCACCACGCGGAGCTTCCGCTATGGCGGGGTGTTCGAGACGCTCGACGGCTACCTGGAACTGCTCACTCTCGAGGACCGGCAATGGAGTGCGCTGGTCGAACTGCTCGGCCGCCCCGACTGGGCCGGTGAGGAGGCGCTGCGCGATCCGCTCGAGCGCAGCCGCCGCGGCGACGAGATCAATGGCCACATCCGCGAATGGATGGCCAGGCACCGGGTCGAGGACATCGTCGGGCGGGCGCAGCAGCTCGGCGTGCCGGCAGCCAAGTACCGCGCGCCGGTGGAGGTGACGCAGGGCGAGCACGAGCGTGCCCGCGAACTGTTCGTCCCGGCCGCGCTCCCGGGCGGCTTCGAGGTCGACGTGCTGCTGGCGCCGTTCCAGTTCCGCTGCTCGCCGCTGCAGCGTGCCGGGCGGGTGCCGGCGCTGGGCGAGATGGCCCAGGGGGAGGGCGTCGCATGACGGCCCGCCACGCGCCATTGGCCGGCGTTCGCATCGCCGACTTCACGATCCACGCGGCCGGCCCCTTCTGCACCCACCTGCTGTCCCAACTGGGGGCGCAGTGCATCAAGATCGAGAGCCGCACCCGGCCCGACGCCTTTCGCAAGCCGCACGCCGTCTATGGCCGGATGCAGGCGGCGACCTTCGACCAGGTGTCGGCCAACAAGCTGTCGGTGCGGCTGAACCTCAAGCATCCCGAGGCCGTCGAACTCGCCAAGCGCGTCGTCGCCCTGTCCGACATCGCCGCCGAGAGCTTCAGGCCCGGTGTGATGAATCGCCTCGGACTCGGTTTCGACGCCCTGCGCGAGGCCAGGCCGGGCATCGTCCTGCTGTCGCTGTCATCGTGCGGCCAGAGCGGGCCGGACTCGCACTTCGCGGGCTATGCGCCGCTGTTTGGCGCCTGGGGCGGCCTGGGCTGGATGAGCGGCTACAGCGACGGCCCGCCGATGGAGATGCGCCACGTCATGGATCACTCCGCCGGCATGCACGCGGCTGTCGCGACGCTGGCTGCCTTGCACCAGCGGCGCCGCACGGGCCGCGAGCAGCACGTCGACCTGGCCGCGCGCGAGGTGGCCTCGGCGATGATCGGCGACGCGCTGGTCCAGGCCAGTGGCGGCGGCACGCCCCTGCGGCCCGGCAATGGCGACCCTGCGATGGCGCCCCACGGCATCTATGCGACCGCCCGACTCGACCGCTGGCTCACGCTGGCGGTGCGCAGCGACCAAGAATGGCAGGCCCTGCTGGCGGTGCTCGAACAGGGCGAGATGGCGCATGACGAACGCTTTGCCACGGCGCGCGGCCGGCGCAGTCGCCATGCCGAGCTCGATGCACTGCTGACCCGGTGGCTGGCCGGACGCGACGCCGACCAGACGGCGGCGCAGCTGCAGCGGGCGGGCGTCTGCGCCCATGTCTCGTGGACCATGCAGGATGTGGCGGATGATCCCCATCTGCGCGCCCGCGGCGCCCTGGTCGAGGTCAGCGCGCCGGACATCCCGAAGCGCCTGGCGGTGGGAGCGCCGGCGCGCTTCTCGGTCACCGACGATGTCGGCATCCGACGGCTGACGCCCGCGCTGGGCCAGGACGAGGACTATGTGTTCGGCGAACTGCTCGGCATCGATTCGGTGCGCCGCGCCGACCTCGAGAAGCGGGAGGTGATCCTGTGAACATGGCGAACACTCGACGAGTGAATGAAAGGAGTGCTGCGTGAAAGATTCGATCTACCTGGTGCTGGACATGGAGAACGACCTGGTCCATGCCGACGGCCCCAACGGCAAGGCCGCCTACGGCGAGCAGGTGCGGGGCCGGCGCGTGCTGGAGAACACGCGTGCCGCTCTCGACAAGGCGCGCGCCGCCGGCGTGCTGATCGGTTTCGTCCGGGTCGGCTTCTCGCCCGACTATCGCGAATGCCCGCCGAACTCGCCGATTTTCTCCGGCGCCCGGAAGAACGGGATCTTCAAGCTCGGCAGCTGGGGCACCGAGGTACATCCGGACCTGGGCCGCCAGCCGAGCGACTTCGACATCGTCAAGCACCGCGTCAGCCCGTTCTACAGCACCAGCCTCGAGGCGATCCTGCGTGCCCACGGCATCCGGCGCATCTACTGCTCGGGCATCTCCACCAACGCGGTGGTGCAGGCCACCGTGCGCGAAGGCCACGACCGCGACTACGAGATGGTGGTGCTGGAGGACTGCTGCTGCGGGCTGTCGGCCGAGGAGCACGCGGGCGCCATCGAGAGCCTGCGCCGCTTCTGCCGCCTGACGACGTCGCAGGACGTGCGCTTCGAGTGAGCGGCCGATGAGCCGTCTCGCGCGCAGTCTGCTGTTCGTCCCGGGCCACCTGCCGGAGCGCTTCGACAAGGCCGCCGGCAACGGGGCGCACGAAGTCATTCTCGACCTGGAGGACGCGGTCGCGCCGGCAGCCAAGGCCGAGGCACGCGACCGGGTGGCGTCGTGGCTCGCGACGGGCCGGGAGGCCTTCGTGCGCGTCAATGCGGCGGACACCGAGTGGCATGCGGACGACCTCCGCATGCTGCAGGCGGCGCCGCGCGTGGGCGTGATGCTGCCCAAGGCCGACGCCGAATCGCTGGCCCGGACCGCCCAGGCCCTGCCCGGGCGCCGGGTCATCGCGCTGCTCGAGACGGTCGCTGGCTACTTGGCGCTGGCGCCCATGGCCGCCGTGCCCGGGCTCGAGCGCATCGCGTTCGGCAGCGTGGACTTCGCGGCCGAAAGTGGCGTCGAGGATGCAGGCGACGCCCTGACCAGCGTGCGCATCCAGATCGTGCTCCAGTCCTGCCAGGCGGGTCTGGCGGCGCCGGTCGACGGCGTCAGCCTCCATTTCACCGAAGAAGCCTGCATGCAGGCGGACGCGCGCCGTTCGCGCCAGCTCGGCTTCGGCGGCAAGCTCTGCATCCATCCGCGCCAGGTCGCTGCCGTCAATGCGGCATTCCTGCCGACGGCGCAGGAAYTGGCGTGGGCGCACGGGGTGGTCGCCGCCTTCGATGCCAGCGCGGGCGCGGCCACTTCCCTGGACGGCAGGATGATAGACAAGCCGGTGGTCGAGCGGGCGCGGCGCATCCTCGCCGAGGGCCGGGGCGCCGGCAGCGGCGCTTAGAATCGGCCCCGAGGGAAGGCTCCCCCGGGGTGCTGCAGCAGATGGAATATCGAACCAAAGAAGAACAGGTCGCGGACTACCTGCGCGAGCGAATCATCTCGGGGGTGTACCCGCGCGGATCGCGACTGAAGCAGGCGGAGATTGCCGAGCAGCTGCACCTGAGCATCACGCCGGTGCGCGAGGCCCTGAGGCTTCTGGCGGCCGAGGGCTATGTCGGTGGCGACTCGTATCGGGGCGCCCGCGTCGCGCCCTTCGACCCCTCCGCCTCCGGCGAGATCCTGAATCTGCGCCTCATGCTGGAGGCCCAGCTGGTGCGCGGCGCGACCGAGCGGGTGACCTCGCACGACATCGCCGCGCTTCGCTCCCTGGCCGACGAGTTCGCCAAGGCCTTCGAAAGCGGCGACCGGGCGACGGCGCGTGGCGTCAACTACCGCTTCCATCGCCGGCTTTACGACATCGCGCAGATGCCGCAGACCCTTCACTTCGTGCAGATCCTCTGGGCCCGCTACCCCTTCGACCTGATCAATGCCGTGGAAGGTCGCGGCCAGGAGGCGGTCAAGGAACACGACGAGATCCTGCATGCCCTGACGACCGGCGACGCCTCCATGGCCATGCTGGCCATGCGCAAGCACATCGAGTCGGGTTGGACCGTCCTCAAATCGGCATAGGCGGGCTCAGACCGTCATCTTGATGAGGGTGAAATCATCCTCGAGCACGCCTGGGCCATGGACGTATCGCGCGAAGTCCAGCAGGCGGTCCAGTTCGGACTGCCCGTCGCCGACCGGTCGCGACAGGATCTCGGTGAAGTCCTCGAACGCCAGCATCGAGCCATCCGGCCGGCTGATCTCGTAGGTGCCGTCGCTGAAGACGAACAGCCGGTCGGACGGCTGCAGGGTGCACTGCGCTTCGCTATAGCGGGCGGCCGGGGAGATGCCGACGCAGGGGCCCGACGCCGGCAAGGGGCGGCCCTCGCCAGCGCCGCTCACGAGCACGGCCGGGGGGTGGCCGGCGGAGGCGTAGCGCAGGCAGCCGGTGGCCCGGTGGTAGACGCCGTACCAGACGGTGCAGAACAGTTCGCCGTGGCGCTCCATCTGGTAGGCCTGGTTGAGCGCGGTGAGCACCTCGCTCGGGCTACGGAAATCGGTCCGCTGCAGGGCCTCCGAGCGCAGCGTGTCGGCGACCGCCACCGAGAGCAGGGCCGAGCCCACGCCATGGCCGCAGACGTCGAGCAGGTAGAGCGCGAAGTGCTGGTCGTCGATCCAGTGATAGCCGAACGAATCGCCGCCCAGTTCGGTCGAGGGAACGAAGCGCCAGTCGACCGACAGCGGCCCCGATACGGGCTCCGGCAGGATCGAGCGGACATAGCGTTCGGCGTCGCGCAGTTCCTGCTGCAGCCGGTCGTGGGTGAGCTGCAGGGCTTCCTGCGACGCCTCGAGTTCACGATGGGCCCGGGTCAGTTCCAGGTTGGCCGATTCGAGTTGCTCGATGAGCCTGGCCTCGCGCTGGCTCAGCAGGGTCATGTCGTAGGCCTTCTGCTGCACCAGCCGGGCTTCCTCGTATTCGGTCGTGACGTCGAGCAGCAGGACCCAGACGGTGCCGTCGTCGGCGAAGAAATGGATGTCCGCCACGCGGCCGCTGGGCATTTCCATCGAGCGGATCAGAAAAGGCGTCTCCACCAGCGGTAGCAGGCCTTCCAGGAACGGGATCTGGTCGCTGGCCGGGCAGCCGGTCTGGAGCCCGGACAGGCCGTAGTGGTCGAGGTGCCCGCCGGCCTGCGTCAGGTTCTGCGAATCGTCGATGACCAGGTGCGCGACGACCCGTTGCGCGTGCAGCAGCAACAGCAGCGAGTCGGAGATCCGGGCCGGCAGGTCGAGCATGACTATCGGGCCACGCGCGCCGCCAGTTCCTGGAAGGCTTCCTCGACCCCCATGCCGGTCTTGGCGCTGGTGCGGCGAAAGCTCCAGCCGGCGGCCTCCAGGTGCTCGATGCGCTCGGCCGGGAGCGCCCAGTCTTCCATCAGGTCCGCCTTGTTGAGCAGGGCGATGAAGGGAACCTCGCCGATCTCCGCCCCGACCCGCGCCTGGATCGACACCGCGGTGTCCAGGGTTTCGGGCCGGGTCCCATCCACCACCAGCAGATAGGCGGCCGCGCCGCGCAGGTAGCTCACCCGGACCGCCGCCACCTCGTCCTCGCCGGCGATGTCCCACAGGATCAGCGCCATCTGCTCGCTGCCGACGGTCAGCTGCTTCTTGTCGATCTTGACCCCGACCGTCGTCAGGTAGGCATCCGAGAAGATGGTGTCGACATAGCGGCGTACCAGGCTGGTCTTTCCGACGCCGAAGGCGCCCAACAGGCAGATCTTCTTTTGCAGCATGTTCGAACAGTTCCTAATCGCCTGTGCTCACGGCGAAGGAGACGCGCCGGTTCATCGACAACTCGTCCTCGCTGGCGCCGGGGCGCAGCGGCTCCAGCGGGCCGGCGCCGCGCACGGCGAGCACCGCGGGATCGACGCCGCGGGCCCGCAACATGGAGCGCACGACCTCCGCGCGGCCCACGCTCAGGGCCAGGTTGGAGATGTCCTTGCCCGTGGCATCGGCGTGGCCGACGATCGTCACCTTGACCGGGAAGCCCAGGGCGCGGGCGACCTGAACCAGTTCGCGCGTGTCGGCGGCCACGGCGTCCAGCTTGGCGTCCTGGCCCGGGGCCGGCCGCGGCACGCTGAACTCGAAATGGATGAGCTGCGCCTGAATGGCGTCGCGCAGGCGAAGGTACTCGGGATCCTGCACGTCCTTGAGGGCGCTGAGATCCACCTTCGGGGCGCCGGCCGGCAAGGTCAGCAGGAAGGTCCGCGCCTTGTCCATCCATTGCTGGGGGGCCGTGCCGCTGGCGCGAATGCCGCTCGCGTCCTGGGTCAGGATGACCGTCGGCGGCGGATTCAGGGTCGCCTGCAGCCGCTTCAGCATGATGGCCGGATGCAGCGCCTGGTAGGGTTCCCAGCGGCCGCCGACACGCGCCGGGTCCAGACGGGCCTGTGCCAGCAGGGACTCCGGCTGCGTGGCCAACGGGTCGCGCAGGCCGGACACCAACCACTTTCCGTCGCGGCGTTCGGCGCCCGTCACGACGATGCCGGGCTGATCCTGCAGCGCCGAGACATAGGCATCGACGCGCTGGCGCTCGATGACCCGCCCGGTGATCCAGTAGCCCAGCACCGCCAGCAGCGCGAGCGGGATGAGCCAGAGCAAAGGCGACATCTTCTTGTGGGTCTCGGCCACCTGGGACAACAGGCAGGGCCGCAGGCGTTCCGCGACCTCGTCGAAGGGCGTGGTGTCGCCCTGGAATTCATCGAGCGCCGTGCGCCACTGGTCGTGGACGGAGCCCAGCGTATCGCCCAGGCGCGCGCGCAGCATGGCCGGCGGATTGCCATGGATCACCGCTGCGAGAAAGGCCGACGGCCCTTCCTCGCACCACAGCAGCAGGTCGCCCAGCCGCAGGCTGTCGATGCTGCGGCCGCTCGCGCCGCCGGTCCCGGATTCGTCGAACGAGTCGCGCACGAAGTCCTGGATCGCCGAGAGCATCGCCGACACCAGTTGCGGGTCGCGCGTGGTCGCGTCGTCCCTCGCCACGTGCGCCATCAGCAGGCCGGTCTTGCGATGGATCAGAAACAGGTGCTCGACGCTGAACACGGCCGTGTGCCGCATCACGACGTCGGCAAAGGTGCTGCCGCTGCGCCAGGCCTCGATGCGCCACTTGAGGCCGCGCCACGACAGGCTGTGCTTGAGGGCCTGGTTCAGAGATTGCAGCGTGCCCTCGAGGGTCTCGGCGATGGCTTTGCGGATCGCCGGCCCCATGACCGGATACAAGATGTCGACCATCGTGCCCGGGTTCTTTTGGATCGACGCCTGGGTCGCGCGCTCGACGGTGGGCGCGATCGACTGGCCGAGGCGGTCTCCCTGCGTCGCCGCCAGCGCGAAGGCGGCGGGCAGCACCGCGCCCACCGCATCGGCGAACTCGCGCGGGTCGTCGAACTTCTGCTGCAGCCGCGCCAGCGCCACCTGCTCGCGCTCGAACAGCACGCGCCGCATCGCATCCAGCCGCGGATCGTCGTCGAGGCGGCTCGGCAGCGTCGCCGCCACGTCCGGATCGACGCAGCGCGCCAACTCCAGCAAGAGCGCGGCGAGCCGTGCCTTCGGATCCTCTTCGGCAGCGCCTCCGGGCTCGCGCGTCGCGGCCAGCGACAGGCGTGCGTTCACCGCGCCTCCGTGGCGGCGCCCGCGCGAACCAGCCCCACCGGCGCGCTTTCCGCGCGACTCAGGCGGCGTGGCCGTTGCTGCCCTTGGGCGCGACGTCCTGGTTCAGGCATTTGGCGATCTCGACGAACAGTCCGGCGAGCAGGTTGCGATCGGTCTTGACGTTGCTGAGCTCGGCGAACATCCGCTCGGTGGTGGCGCGGGCGTCGTCCTGGCGCTTGCGCATCTCGTCGCGCAGCACCTGGACCTCGTGGCCCAAGCGATCGGTGAACTCGCGCTCCTGGCGCGCCAGCTGGTCGGACACCTGGGCAAGGCGCTTCTCGAGCGCCTGCGTGTGATCGCGCAGGCTGCGCTCCAGTTCCTTGTCGGCATCGGCGCGCAGGTCCTTCTCCTCGCGGAACTGGCCGGCGACCGATTCGAGCTGCTTCTTCAT
>NZ_JBFUIU010000194.1:0-12942 GCF_056401695.1 Variovorax sp. P4_D9 | reverse complement strand
TCGCAGGGCCGGCTGCAGAGGGCAAGACCGCCGATTTGCCTTGGATCTATGCCTTTCTCGAAGGCGGCAGCGTGGTACGAATCAGTCACCTCGCGGACCTTCCGCCAGCGGGGCAGGCCGACGCGGCCACGCTGCGTCAGATCGGCGTGCGTTCCCTGCTTGCGGTGCCCATCACGGTGGAGGGCAGCAACGCCGGGGCACTCACCCTGGCGAGCATCGAGCGGGAACACGAATGGCCCGACGCGCTGACGCCCGGTGTCAGCCTGCTTGCCGAAGTGTTCGCCAATGTGCACGCACGCGAGGCCGCGGAGCGCCGCAAGCTCGCGGCCGAGGTCGAGGCCGCGCATTGGAGGGAGCGGCTGGCTCACCTCGTGCGCGTCCACACGGCAGGAGAGATGTCCGTGGCGCTGGCGCATGAGATCACCCAACCACTCGGAGCGATCGAAAACTACGCGCTGGCCGCGCGTCGGCGGGCCGCTGAGGCCGTGCCCGACATGTCCCGTCTGGTCGACCTGCTCGACAAGGTCATCGGACAGGCAACGCGGGCGGGCGACGTGGTGACACGCATGCGAGGCATGGTTCAGCGGCATGAACTGGAGCCGAAGCTGATCGACATCGAGCGGGCGGTGGCCGAGTGCGTGGGCATGGTGAAGATGGACTGCGAGCTTCGCGACATCCAGATCGAGCTGGCACCGAAGGACCCGTTGCCGGTGGTGGTGGTCGATGAGATCCATTTGCAGCAGGTCATCCTGAATCTGTTGCGAAATGCAATGCAGGCCATGGAGGGCGCGCCGCCAGGTGGTGCGCGGAAGATCACCGTCGCCCTTCGCGTCGAGGATCGCGAAGAAGTCCTGGTCGAAGTCTCGGATCGCGGCCCCGGTATCGCCGAAGGCGACTTGGAGCGGATTTTCGAGTCGTTCTACTCGACCAAGTCCGATGGCCTGGGCGTCGGGCTGGCGATCTGCCGCAAGCTGATCGAAGCCCACGGAGGCAAGCTCTGGGCTTCGCATCGCGACGGGGGTGGCGCCATATTCAGTTTCACACTCCCGATCGCGACTTCGGCAGACTGACAAAATGGCAAGCCGGCCGCATTCGGCAGTCGGTCTCGCTCCGCGTTGCACCTGACGACGCGGCGAGGCGCCGGTTCAGCGTCGCTGATGCCAGGCCGCATGATCGAGTCGGTGGCGACGGGGAGCCTTGCCTCGCGCCATGGTAAAGGCCCGACTCAGGGCGCTGGCGCTAGCATAGCCGCACTCGCGCGCCACATGCGCCAGCGGCAGACGGGTCGAGGTGAGCAGATGGTCGGCATATTCGAGCCGCAGGTGCGCCACGTACTGGCGCACATTGAATCCGACGGCGTCGGCAAAGCGGCGCGACAGGCTGCGTTCGCTCAAGCCGACGTGCTGCGCCAGCGCGGCCAGGCTCGGCACCGGATCCATTTCGCGCTCGAGCATTTCCTGTACCGCCAGCACCTGTGCGTCACCGTGAGCCTTGTGCGGGGCGCTCCACAGAGCGAGCTTGTTGTCGGCAGGCAGCGCCTCGGTGCTGGTATGACGCAGAAATCGACGTGCGCGCTGCATACCGAAGAATCGCTCGATCAGGTGGGCACAGGCGTCCACCGTGGGACCGATGCCGCACACCGTGATGATGTCGGGTGCTGCCACGATCCTGCGCGAGGGCTGGTAGCGGATCTCAGGAAAGCGGTGCCAGATGATCGCTCGCTCGCTAAGCAGACCGGTGGCCTCCCGCCCATCCAGCAAACCTGATTTGGCCAGCAGAAGCGCGCCGCCGAAGCTCATCAGCAATGCGCCACGTGCGTGCTGCTGGCGCAGCCATTGGCCGTACTCTGCATCGTCTTCGGTCGTCTCGGCCGCTGGCGCAAACTGAGCGGGAACGACCACCACTCTGAAATCGCCGCTTCGCTTCAGCGTCAGGTCCGACGCCAGTGGCAGCCCGCCAAAGCTGATGACCGGCGCTCTGCTGCGCGCTACCAGGCGCACGTCGAACAGCGCGCTGGCGACAATGTCGTCATTGCGCGTCACCAAGGTGCCGGCGGCCTGAAGCAGGTCGCGCACCAACAGCACCGAGCCTGCCCACGGCCGGTCTGGAAGCACGATGGCTGCGCGCACCGGGCCGGCGGACGCGCCTTCTTTCATATCACGTATTTGGCGCTTCATGACAACAGATTTTGCGCTTGCTTTGCTTCAATCAGGGCATCGAGATCGACATTGGATGTTCCCATGAATGACGTACGCAAACTGCTGAACCGCCAAGAGCTACTGAGCTTGCAGCGCAAGTCCAACTGGAAGGCCGCCTGGATGCTGCTGGTCAACTGGAGCCTGATCGTGGCCAGCTTTGCCGTGGTCATCGCCTGGCCGGGCGTTGTCACCGTGGCGCTGGCCATGCTGGCGTTGGCTGGCCGCCAGTTGGGACTGGGCATCCTGATGCACGAGTGCGCGCATCGCTCCTTCACGCCCTCACGCCCGTTGAACGACTGGATCGGGCAGTGGCTGTGCGCCGCGCCGCTTTTTGCCGACCTGTCGATCTATCGCAGCTATCACATGACCCACCATGTCAAGACCGGCACGGCGGACGATCCGGACCTGCCCAACTACCGTGGCTATCCTGTGAGCCGGGCCTCGTTGGCGCGCAAGCTCTTGCGCGACCTGATCGGCCTCACTGGCTTGAAGGCGGCGGCCACGCTGGCTGTGCTGTATGCCCATGCGGAGCCAGAAAAGTTGCGTTTCGGCTATGCCTACAAGAAGCAGAGCGCCGAACCCGCGGAAGCGGGTGACGACGCCCCCGCAAAGCGCCAAGTGCGCCATGTGCTGCGCAATGCCCGCCGCATCCTGCTGGTGCATGGATTGGCGCTCGCCCTGCTGTGGGCTGGCGGTCACCCGATGGCTTACCTGCTGTGGCCAGCAACCTGGCTGACCGCCTACATGCTGGTCAGCCGCATCCGCAACGCCGCCGAGCATGGCGCGCTGCCCGGCACCATGAGTCAGGACATCTGGTCCAACACCCGCACGGTGCATGCAGGGTGGTGGGAGCGCCTGCTGTTCGCGCCCAACTTCGTCAACTACCACGTCGAGCATCATCTGGCACCCACTGTGCCTTCATACAACCTCCGCCGCATGCACCTGCTACTGAGGGACAAGGGCGCCTTGGAGCGAGCCCATGTCGCTGGAGGCTATGTGGAGGTCATACGGAGCCTCGTCGGCAAGCCTCTACCCGACATTGTTCCTGTGGTGAAAATCGACAAGCGGCTGTCGACCGGCGAAGAGGGCTGAACACGCCGCACTTGCGCAAAGGCTCTTCGCGCAGATTCGCCGAGTTACGTGGAGGAACTTGTCTTTGCAACGCCTGCCGAAAGATCACCGCCGGAATTGCTATCGGGCGGAACAGCAATGGGTATGCCGGTCGCCGAACGCACGGTCTTGGCGCGGGCGACGTATTCGACCAGGACCTTCAGCTTCGTCGGTTGGTCGTGCCTGCTTGGGTAGTACAGGTAAAACCCCGGGAACGTCGGCGAGAACTCGGTCAATACGCGCTTGAGCCGCTTGGCCCGGATGTGAGGTTCGGCCAGTTGCTCAAAGGTGTAGGCCAATCCAACGCCTTCGAGTGCCGCGTCCACGCTGAACAGCGTGTCGCTGATGGTCAAGCTGCCCTGCACTTCGTATTCGACCGGGCGCCCGTCGACTTCGAATTCCCATTTGTAGACGGCGCCCGTGCCGGATCCACGATATCGCACGCAGTTGTGTCGTGCGAGATCGTTCGGGTGCCGCGGAGCAGGAACGCGCTTGAGGTACGCCGGGGAGCCGACGACGGCCATGGTGACCGGGCCACCGAGGGGAACGGCCACCATGTCTTGCTGAACGCTTTCGCCCATGCGGATGCCGGCGTCGAATCCTCGTTCCACGATGTCGATGAAACCTTCGTCGTTGGTCAACTCGATCTGCACGTGAGGATATTCGCGAAGGAAGCCGGCGAGCATCTGCTGAAGCACCATGGCGATGGACACCCGAGCCGCATTGAGACGCAACGTCCCGGCCGGCCGTCCCTGCAAGACATTGAGTTCCTCGCCGGCTTCAACCACCTGGCCCAAAGCGGGACCCACCCTCGCGATGTATGCCTCTCCTGCCTCGGTCAGGCTGACGCTTCGCGTCGTGCGATTCAACAGACGAACCCCTAGCCGGGCCTCGAGGTGCCGGATCGCCTGGCTCAGCGCGGAGGGCGAGACCTCCAGTTCCGCCGCCGCGGCGCTGAAGCCCTTGTGCTCCGCGACCTTCCAGAACGCGATCAGTCCATCAAGTTGCTTCAACTTCATTTTGAAGATTATCTTCAAAAGGCATCCAGCATTAGGCTATTTTTCTTTTGGATGTGCAATCCTAAAGTTGCCCTTCCCCTCGACCGAAAGACTGAGAACAACCCATGGCTGACAAGAAAATCTGGCTCATCACAGGCGCAGGCCGCGGACTCGGCGTCTCTCTCGCAAGCGCAGCCCTGGATGCAGGTCACGCCGTCGTCGCGACAGGACGTGACCCCGTGAAAGTCGCTGCGTCGATCGGCCACCAGGTCGACTTGTTGACCCTCCCTCTCGACGTGACCAGACCGGAGGATGCCGAGGCGGCCGTGGAGGCCGCTGTCGTGAGCTTCGGACGCATCGACGTGCTGATCAACAATGCAGGCATCTTCCACGCMGGCTTCTTCGAGGAACTGAGCCCCGAACAGGTCCGAAGCCAGGTTGAAACGTTGCTCTTCGGCCCGATGAACGTCACCCGCGCCGTGCTGCYAACGATGCGCAGGCAGCGGTCCGGGCTGCTGGTCAACATTTCCTCGACGGCCGGGATTGCAGGCGGAATGTTCTGCACGGCGTACGCCGCAGCGAAGTTTGGCGTCGAAGGGTGGAGCGAGTCGCTCGCGCCCGAAGTGGCTCCGTTCGGAATCCGCACCATGCTGGTGGAGCCCGGTTTCTTCCGCACGGAGTTGCTCACCGCTGATTCAACCACGTTTGCCAAGCCCTGCATCGACGACTACGCAGATCGCAGCAATGCGACCGTCGACGCCTGGCGCAGCATGAGTGGCAAGCAAGGCGGAGACCCCGTGAAGCTCGCCGAAGCCATCGTGCGGCTGGCCGGACTCGACGAGCCACCCACCCGGTTCGCTGCTGGCACCGATGCCGTGCAGACCCTCGAGTCGAAGGCCCAGGCGCTGCTGGCTCAGGCTGGCCTCCATCGCGACCTGTCTGTGTCCCTCGCCCACGACGACGCTGTATGAGCCGGTTGATGGACAAAGCCGAAGGCATCAGGGTCCCGGGCTGGATTGCAGCCTCTCCGGTCCTGGGCCTTGCTGTCTGTCTGAGCGCTTTCTGGCCGACCCGTGCAGCGGCCAGCCAGGCGCTGGCGCAGAAGTACGCCTGCGTCGCATGCCACCAACCTGCGGTCAAGGTGGTTGGCCCGTCCTGGAAGGACGTCGGGGCGAGGTATGGCGACGGGAAAGGCACTGCCGCGCAGCTTGCGGCAAGCATCAAGGCCGGAAGCTCTGGCAAATGGGGCCCGATGCCGATGCCTGCGCAAGCCCAGGTTCCCGAGGCCGATTTGCAGGCACTCGCACAGTGGCTGCTTGACGGCGCCAGGTAGTCGGTCACGAAGCCGGCCGCCTCTTCATCTTCCATCCATCCAACCTGCGGAGACCAGTCCATGAGCGCACTCAACGTCAACGGCCTTGAACATACGGTGGGGGCCGACCCCGGCACCCCAATTCTCTGGGCCCTGCGCGACACGCTGGGCATGACAGGCACTAAGTTCGGTTGCGGCGCAGCGTTGTGCGGCGCCTGCACGGTGCATCTGGATGGCCAGGCCATCCGCTCGTGCATCACGCCGATCTCAGCGGCCGAGGGCAAGAAGATAACCACGATCGAAGCGACCACCGACGGCAGGGACCGCGTGGGCACCGCCGTGCATGCCGCGTGGGTCAAGCACGATGTGGCCCAGTGCGGCTACTGCCAGAGCGGCCAGATCATGARCGCCACSGCCTTTCTCAAATCGATGCCGCGCGGCAAGCAACCCACCGCTGCCGAGATCGACTCGGCCATGACCGGCAACATCTGCCGCTGCGGCACTTACGCGCGCATTCGCGCCGCCGTTGCGGATGCCGCCAAGACTCTCGCTTGAAGGACTCACCCATGTTGACCCACCTCAACTCCCGTGACTTGCCGCGAATTCTTCAGCGCCTGACGGCCTCAGGCCAAGCAGAACAACCCGCCACGCTGCCGCGCCGCAGTTTTCTGAAGTTGGCCGGCGCCAGCGGGCTCGCACTCGGCGCCTTTCCGCCCCTCGTCATGGCGCAGGCCAGCGATGGGGGACAGGCGGCGGGCGCCCTGAAGCCAAACCAACAGCCATCCGCCTTCGTGCAGATCGCGACAAGCGGCGAGGTCACCGTGACCATCAACCGGCTGGAGTTCGGGCAGGGCGTGCAGACGGGCCTGCCAATGATCCTGGCCGAGGAGCTGGATGCGGACTGGAGCCTGGTGCGCAGCCGCAATGGCTCGAACGATGCCGCCTACCTCGACCCGCTATTCGGCATTCACCTCACCGGCGGCTCGCACTCGATCAAGAACAGCTTCACGCAGTACCGCGAATTGGGCGCCCGTGCACGGGCCATGCTGATGTCTGCCGCAGCGGCGCGGTGGAATGTCGATGTGGCCACATTGCGGACCCGGGCCGGCACCGTGCTGGGCGCGGACGGCCGAAAGCTGAGCTACGGCGAACTGGCCGAGGCGGCCATGGCCATGCCGGTGCCTGACAAGGTCACGCTGAAGGATCCCAAGAACTTCAGCATCATCGGCCGCCCGACCACGCGCATTGACGCCCGCGCCAAGAGCAGCGGGCGCCAGGACTTCGGTATCGACATCCGGCTGCCAGGGCAGCTGACGGCCGTGGTCGCCCATCCGCCCGTGTTCGGTGCCCGTCTCACCGCGCTGGATGACAGCGCGGCGCGCGCCGTCAAGGGCGTGAAGGCGGTGCTGCGCGTCTCGGCGGATCGCGGTGGCGAAGGCGTGGCGGTGGTGGCAGACGGCTACTGGCCGGCCAAGCTGGGGCGCGACGCCCTCAAGCTGCAGTGGGACACGGCCGCCGTTGAAAAGGTGGACAGCGAACGCCAACTCGCCCAGTACCGCGAGCTCGCCCGCCAACCCGGCCCGCGCCAGTTCGATGCCGACATGGGACCGCTGGCCACGGCGCCCCGGCAGCTCGAAGCCGAATTCCTGTTTCCCTACCTGGCGCACGCGCCCATGGAGCCGCTGAACTGCACCGTCAAGCTGTCCAACGGGCATGCCGAGCTGTGGGTGGGCACCCAGTGCGCCGGGCTGGACGCTGCTGCCGCCGCGCGCGTGCTGGGCCTCAAGCCCGAACAAGTGAGCGTGCATGTGCAGACGGCGGGCGGTGGCTTCGGCCGGCGGTTCGTGGGCACGAGTGACTACGTCGTCGAAGCGTGCGAGATCGCCAAGGCCGCGCGTAGTGCCGGCCTGAACGTGCCGGTGCGCCTACTGTGGAGCCGCGAAGACGACATCAAGGGCGGTTACTACCGCCCCATGCACCTGCACCGCGCGCGCATCGGTTTCGACGAGCGTGGAAAGATCCTGGCCTGGGACCACGTCATCGTGGGCCAGTCCATCACCACGGGCACGGTGTTCGGGGAATTCCAGGTGAAGAACGGTATCGACGCCACGGCCACCGAGGGCATGCGCGAGCCGTATCCGCTGCCCATGCGGCTGACGGTGCAACACCCCAAGGTCAACGTGCCGGTGCTGTGGTGGCGCAGCGTGGGCTCGACCCACACCGCCTTCGTGATGGAGACATTGCTCGACGAGATCGCGCGCGCAACGAATCAGGACCCGGTGGCCTATCGGATGCAGCTCTTCCGAGACAAGCACCCGCGTCATCGCGCCGCGCTTCAGCTCGCGGCGGACAAGAGCGGCTACGGCAAAAGGCAGCTGCCCGCCGGCCGTGCCTGGGGCGTCGCAGTGCACGAATCCTTCGACTCGGTGGTGGCCTACGTCGTAGAGGCATCGGTGCGGGACGGCCAGCCGGTGTTGCACCGCGTGACCTCGGGTGTGCACTGCAACCTGGCCGTCAATCCGCGCAGCGTCGAGGCACAGGTGCAGGGCGCGGCGGTCATGGGCATGTCGATGTGTCTGCCGGGGTCGGCCATCACGCTCAAGGACGGCGTGGTCACCCAGAGCAACTTCGGCGACTTCACTGTGGCGCGCATGACCGACATGCCTGAGTTCGAAGTCCACATCGTTCCCAGTGCCGAGGCGCCCACCGGCATGGGCGAACCCGGCCTGCCTCCGCTGGCGCCTGCGTTCGCCAACGCCATTGCGCGCCTGACCGGCAAGCCGATGCGGCAGTTGCCATTCAACTTGGCGTGACTTGTGACTGCGCGAAACCATGCCCACAGCATCCGTTGCGGTTGCCGCGCCGTGCGAGCCGTTTCAATTCGCAACGTCGCTGCGTCCGCGTTCCGCAAAGATGAGGTGGYGCATCTGCGCTTCGATGAATGCGCCGAGCGCCTGCGCCCCGTCCGGTCCTGCGTTCGGTGAATTGCCGAATGTGACCCTGGCGACCTGATCGCGGTAGCGTGGTAGCGCGACCTGCAACGCTGCGGCGAGCTTCTCCTTGTTGCGCGCCGTGCGGCGCAGCAGCGTGAGCGGATGCCTTTGGGCATCCGGCGAAATGACATGGCTCACCAGCGCGGGCACGAACCGCGTCCGTGGGGCCAGCCGGGCGAACAAGGTAAAGCTGCTGGACCAGTTCTGCAATGACGCCGCTGCCCGCTGCGGACCAAAGGTGGCGGGGTCGGGCTCGATCTCTCCCGCCGGGAAGGTCAGCAGGGCTCCACCTTCCTGCAAATGCCTGGCGGCAGTTCGTATGACGGCCATCCGCCCGCCTTCTTCATCAGGAAGAAAGATCAGTTGCCGAGCGACGTTGGGCAAGGCGCGAAGGAACGGGCGATCCGAAGCAATCACCCGAAGGTCCGGACGGCACGCGAGACTGGTAAAGAGTGCGACCGTGTCCGTCATTCCGGGGTGGTTTGCCAGAATGATCACAGGGCCTTGCGGCGGAACGTAATCCAGGCCTGAAGTGACGATGCCAGCGGTCATCCGGCTCATCAGCCACGCGCTGCCTTGCGCAAGGCCATGCTCGCCGACGCGGGTGTCGAACTCGTGCGCAGTCCGGGCGAAGCGGCGGGCTGCAGGCCGAAACAAGCGGCGCAAAGGCGTACCACGGAGGCGCAACAGTCCAATCGAATCCATCAGGTCGACGATGTTGACCTCTGTAAGAGTCTCGACCAATGGTGACGCGGTGGCGGTCATCTGCCGGTTGGGAATTGGATTTGCACAGGCATCCATTCTTTCAGATTGGCGCGCATCGACGTTGAGAGCGGTGCAGCTCCAGCTTGCGCGACTCGATCACCGTGAATTCAGCTTCTTGCGGCTTCGCCGTGGATCCATTCGAGGAAGGCCTTTACGGATGGTCGCTTGGCGTGCCGTGGTGGATACACGGCGAAGTGCGCCTTGACCTTGACGGCTTGATCGAGGCCGAACACCGGCTTGAGTTTGCGCTCGGCAATGTGCCTTGCAGCAATCGTCGTGCTTTCAAGCGCGACGCCGAGCCCTTGGGTGGCCGCATCGAGCGACATCTGGGCCCGATCGAATCGTACGGCGAACCAGTCCGGCGCCCGCTTGTCGCTGAACAGTCCGAACCAGTCCAACCACTGCACCACGCTGACGTTGCTCTGAATCAACTTCACGGCGGAGAGCTGCTCGACGCGCTTCAAGCCATGCTGCCGGATGAAAGCCGGACTGGCGAGCGGCACGATGCGTTCCTCGAACAGGGGTTCCACCACCAAGTCAGGCAACGATCGATCCAAGCATCGCGAGACAGAGGAACAGGATCGACGCCAGTTCGTCGGACCACACGAGAGGCTCGTGAAAGACGTATCGGCTTGTCGYCCCCGCAAGCAGCACAATGACCTCAGCCAGTACCAGCAGTAGCGGCCGGGACTTCAACCAGCGTGGCCAGAGCCTTGTTCAAGGTCTCAAGCCATGCGATCGGCTCACGCCGTCTTGCTGGATCCATGTGCCCGGCAGCGCCGGGCTCATCACTACAGATGTTCATGGGCAGAGGTCTTCGTCACGACGCCGGCGATGGGCATCCCGAACTCATGGCGATGTCCATCGCGCGCGCCTCCAGTTCGGCGATAGCGGCGCGCCATGCACGCTCGGACGACGTTTCCCCCTGCGTGGGAAGCAATTGGCGCACGCCGATGTCAATGCCGGGTGTGCGCTCGGGCAGCACGGCCAGAAGCGGCGGCAGGAACACGGCCGAAGCCCAATCCGGTGCGCCGATCGTGAAACGGCGCCCGGACGTCGCGGGATCAAACACCTCGGCGGTCGAGATCACGCTTCTGACGCGTTCCAGGACGTCCCGGATCGGGTCGGCCAATTCCATTGCGCGGGTCGTCGGCACCACGCCTTTCGGTGTCTTGAGAAAGAGCGGATCGTTTAGCAACCGGCGCAGCCTGCCGAGCCCATGACTGATCGCCGAGGGCGACAGGTTCAGCCGCTCGGCGGCTCGGCCGACGTTGCATCTCAAGGACCACCTCGAAGARCACCAGCAGATTCAAGTCACCGCGCGAGAGATCAATCTCGTTCAGCATATTCCTGAAATCGAATCACCTGATTCAGGAGGACATGCGGGGCATCTTCTCTCCCGGCGAAGCCGCAAATGGCGGCTTTGCAACGCAGAACCCCTCCCAGGAGCGACCCGTATGCCAGCCACACAACGTTCAGATCTCGCCGCCGAAACCGCCGAACTCATACGGAAATCGGAGCAGGCCAATGCAGCCCTTCGTGCGCAGGGACATCGCCACTACCTCGAGCGGATCACCCACTCAGACGACTAGTCCCCTTTCGGAGGAACGCCGACGCACGGCCCGCAAATCACGAGCGAACGTTGGGAGGAGATCGGGCGGTTCTTCAAGAACGGATCAATGGCGCAGGAAGTCGTCTAGTCATATGCCACGGCCGAGATGGTGGTTCTTGCGACCATTGAACGGGCGTACGTCGAAGTCGGCGGTCTGCCGGCGCAGGAGTGGTCCCTTCGCGTCACCCAGGTCTATCTCCGCGAAGGGAGCGGATGGCGTCTTGCGCATCGGCATGCCGACCCGCTCGTCAACGGCATCACCCTAGAGCAGGCGACCGCGCTCGCCCGGGATGCTTAAAGTCGCATCGCGCCAGAAAAAGCAGCCTTGGCGCGGCCCCGGAAGTCTGAAGCGGCCGGTTGCCCGCGGCTCAGGGCACTGACGGAAGCGCACCGCGCCTTCGGCTGCCTCGAAAGCCTGCTMGTCCCCGTCGAGATCCAGCGCAGCGACGAGTGGTACATCACCCCGACCGAGCTGCGCGCGCTGGTGTCGCTGCTCATGGCAAGGAAGCCCCAGCGTAGGCAGCATCGCGCCCATTGCATTCGGCCGGCCGTGGTCGACAATCCGCCGACGATGCGCACGTGGTCGAGGAGTCTTTCCGCCTGAGCGTCGGACGCACAACTCGCAAAGGAAACCCCAAATGCAAATGCGATCCAAGGCCGTGGTGTTCCGAGGCGACGGCCCCACCGTGCACGTCGAGGACATCGTCGTCGATCCGCCGGGCGCCGGCGAAGTCATGATCAAGCTCGCCGCCTGCGGCGTCTGCCACAGCGATCTCTCGGTCACCAACGGCACGCTTCCGCTGCCGCCGCCGGTGATCCTCGGCCACGAGGGCGCGGGCGTGATCACCCAGGTCGGCGCGGGCGTCACCGACCTCAAGGTCGGCGACCCCGTGATCAGCAGCTTCGTCAACAGCTGCGGCAAGTGCCGCTATTGCACCAGCGGCCGTGCGAACCTGTGCGAAGCCGGCAAGGCGACGCCAGGCAAGCTGGTCGGCGGCCACCTGCGCACCGCCGACGCCAACGGCCAACCGCTCGGCGTCATGGCCGGCTGCGGCGTGATGGCCGAGTACGCGACGCTGCACGAGAACAGCGTCGTCAAGATCGTGTCCGGCGTGCCGCTCGACCGCTGCGCCCTGATCGGTTGCGGCGTCATGACGGGCTGGGGCGCCGCCTGCAACACGGCCAAGGTGGAGCCGGGTTCGGTCTGCGTGGTGTTCGGCGCCGGCGGGGTCGGGCTCAGCACGATCCAGGGCTGCCAGAACGCGGGCGCGACGATGATCGTCGCCGTCGACATGCTCGCGAGCAAGCTCGAGATGGCGAAGGTCTTCGGCGCCACGCATGTCGTCGATGCCTCGAAGTCCGAGAACCTGCTGAAGGCGCTGCGCAAGCTGACCGGCGGCGGCGCCGACTACGCCTTCGAGTGCGTGGGGCACGGAGAGATCGTGGCCCAGGCCTATGCCTGCCTGCGCAACGGCGGCACGGCGGTGGCGGTCGGCCTCGCGGCGCCGGACAACACCACCACGCTGCGCACCGCGAGCTTCGCCTTCGAAGAGAAGACGCTCAAGGGCTGCTTCTACGGCTCGGCCCGGCCGCGCTACGACTTTCCGCGCTTGGTGGCGCTGTACCAGGCCGGCAAGCTCAAGCTCGACGAGCTGATCACGCGCCGCTACCGCATCGAGGAGGCGCCACAGGCCTTCGACGACCTGGCGCAGGGGCGCAATGCGCGCGGCGTGGTCGTGTTCGACTAGGGCCGTCAGAGGCCGTGCGATTCCAGGGTGACCGGGCCGCGCGGCGTGTCGAAGACCGCGCGCAGGTTGGGCGGCCCCACCGCGACAGGAATATCGGGGAGCGCGAGGGTCCGAAGTGCGCCGCCGAGGATAGCCGCGCGAGCGTGCGCGAGGGTCAGCGAACGAAGCATGACACCGGATTCGGCCATGCTGTCGATGGGATGCAC
>NZ_JBFUIU010000193.1:0-12974 GCF_056401695.1 Variovorax sp. P4_D9 | reverse complement strand
GCACGAAGCCGGTCGGGCACCTCCTCCGAGCCGCCGTTGTAGACCGATCCGAACTCTCCGACCCACAACGGGACGCCGTGCTTCTTCGTGAACGCGGACCCTTCATGGCTCAGGAAGACGGACTCTTGCCGGGCCAGATCCCAGTGCTCGGGCCCTTCGCTTCGAGGAGGTCCGGCGTTGATCGTTCCGGGATACTGCCCCGGGCCGAAGCCCGAGAGGGTGTAGTTGTGGCTGCTGTAGACGAGGTTCTCCGCGAACGGCTCTTCCAACCCATCGAACTGGTAGGAGTAGCGATCGCCTTCGAGAAAAATGATGTGCTTCGGGTCGATCTCCCTGACTGCGGCGACAGCCCGCCGATAGACGGCGTTCATCAGATCCCAGTCCGGACGGTAGTTCTTGTAGATGTTCCAAGGCAAGTCGCCAAACTGGTTGTTCACGCAGGGCTCGTTCATCAGGTTGAATCCTGCGACGACAGCTTCGTCCTTGTACCGTTTGGCAATCTCCCTCCACAGCGCCATGAACCTGTCCTGGTAGTGCGCGCTGTGCCAGAACAGGCTGTGCCTGTTGGCGTTGTCCGAATGCCAGTGCACGTTCTGCCACCCCTGCACGGCGTGAAGATCGAGGATGGCGTAGAGACCGTGCTTTTCGCACCACCGCAGCACCTGAGTCAGCCGTTGGAAGCCTGCTTCCTTGTAGCCGAAGGGCTTCTGGTCGTCCTCGAAATGCCTGTAGTTCAAGGGCAGCCTGACGACCGTGGTGCCGAGGCTCTTGAGGTATTCGATATCGGCCTCATTGAAGAAGTGATCGTGAAAGCGCTCGAAGAAGAACTCGGCCTTCGACTTCCCCAGAACCTCGGCCATCTCAACCCGGAGCGTGTGCTCGGCGCCGGAGAAGCCGTTGATGAAGTCTTCCATGTTCATCCAGCCGCCGACACAGGTCCCCCTGAGGCGCACGCTCTTGCCTCGAGAATCGACGATCTGGTTGGCCCTTACGCTCAGAAAATCCATTGCCCTGCTCCTTCAATTGATACGTTGCTCGGTCGACGCGTCGAACAGATGCGCGTATTCGCTCAGTACCGCGATCCGGATGACTTCCCCCGGGCCGGCGTTGATGCGCTCGCGGAAGACCGCGGTGATCGCCTGTCCACCGATGTGTGCGACGACCTGGGTCTCGGCGCCGGTCGGCTCGACCACCTCGACCTTGATCGGGAAGCCGGCGCTGTCGAGCGTGAAATGCTCCGGCCGGATGCCGTAGACCGCCGGCATCCCCGGGGTCGCTGTCGGCGCGTTGGAGAAAGGCAATGTCAGGCCGCCGGACCCATCGATCACGAAGCCCTCTCGCTCCACCTTCCCCTTGATCAGGTTCATCGCCGGACTGCCGATGAAGCCGGCAACGAACAGATTGCTCGGACGGTCGTACAAAGCCAGTGGGGCCCCCACCTGCTCGACGATGCCGTCATGCAGCACCACGATCTTGTCGGCCATCGTCATCGCCTCGACCTGGTCGTGCGTGACGTAGACGATGGTGGTCCCCAAGCGCTGGTGCAGCGCCTTGATCTCGGTGCGCATCTGCACCCGCAGCTTGGCGTCGAGGTTGGACAGCGGCTCGTCGAACAGAAACACCTTGGGGTCGCGAACGATCGCCCGGCCCATCGCGACCCGCTGACGCTGGCCGCCGGAGAGTTCCTTCGGCAGTCGACCCAGCAAGGGTTCCAGACTGAGGATCTGCGCCGCGCGCGCAACCTTCGGGTTAATCTCGCTCTTCTTCGCGCCACCCATCTTGAGCGAGAACGCCATGTTGTCCTCGACCGTCATGTGCGGATAGAGCGCGTAACTCTGAAACACCATGGCGATGTCGCGCTCCTTCGGCGCGACATCGTTGACCACCCTCTCGCCAATTCGAATCTCGCCCTGCGAGATGTCCTCCAGCCCGGCGATCATTCGCAGCAGTGTCGATTTTCCGCAGCCGGACGGGCCGACGAGGATCACGAACTCGCCGTCCTCGATTTCGACATCGACGCCCCGGATGATGGGCACCGGGCCATAACTCTTCTGGACTTTTCTTATGCTGACCGAAGACATGATTGATCCTTGTGGTTCTGCTCTTTCGCGTAGAGCGTGCGAGGGTCGGATGTCATCCTTTGACCGAGCCGGACGTCAAACCGGCCACGATGTGCTTTTGCGCGGCAAAGAACATGATCACGGCGGGAAGAATGGTCAGCGTGATGAATGCCAGGACCAGGTTCCAGTCGGTCGAGTACTCACCCTGGTAGGCCATGATGCCGAGCGGCCACGTATAGAGCGTCTCGCGGTTGAACACCACCAAAGGCAGCAGGTAGGAGTTCCAGCTGTGCACGAAGACGATCACCGACACCGTCGCCAGGATGGGTCGCGACAGCGGCAGCACGATGTACCAGAAGAATCTGAAGTAGCCGCAGCCGTCGATCAAGGCCGCCTCGAACAATTCCGCCGGTAGCTGCTTGAAGTAATTGCGAAACAGCAGGATGCTCGACGCCAGGCCGAACGCGACCTGGGGCAGGACGACGCCCCAGTAGTTGTCGAGCAGGCCCAGGTCGCGGATCTGGATGAACAGCGGCAGGATCGCCGTTGCCGCGGGAAACATCAATCCGAGAAGGAGGTAGTTGATGAGGAAGGTCGAGCCGAAGAACTTGACGTGCACGAACACGAACGCCGCCATCGCCGAGACCCAGACCGTCAACACGACCGTAAGCACCGCGATCACGGCCGAATTTCCCATCAGCTGCCAGTAGCGACTGCCGCCCAGGATGTCCCAGTAGTTTCGCCACTCCCATTGGGTCGGAAATCCGAAGGGGTTGACGCGCAGATCTCCGAGGGTCTTGAATCCACCGAGGATCGTTGCGACCAGTGGGATCAGCACCAGACCGGCGACCAGGAACAGCGCCGCATAGCGAACGACCGGCGACATGGACGCCGACTTCGCAGGAGACGTATCGTGACTAGTCATGGCGCATCAAGACCCGCTTGTAGCCAAAGGCGAACACCACGCAGATCAGGAAGAGGACGACGCCGACGGCACTGCCGAATCCGATCTCCGTGCGCGTGACACCGTAGTTGTAGAGAAAGGTCACCATGGTCTGCGTGCTGTCGGACGGTCCACCCTTGGTCAACGGCATGATGAGGTCGAACAACTGGATCGATCCCAGGATCGCGAAGAACACCGACAGCCTGATCGTCGAGCCCAGCAACGGAACCGTGATCCGGCTGAAGATCTGCCAGCGCGACGCGCCGTCGATACGGGCGGCCTCGTACAGGCTGCGGTCGATCTGCTGCAAGCCGGCGATGTACAGGATCATGTGGAAGCCGAAGTACTTCCAGATCACCACAACCAGGATCGCGTACATGGCGAGGTCGGGCTCGGACAGCACATAGGGCGCCGTCGCTCCAAATGATTCCCAGATCTTGGCCAAGAGACCGTAGTCGCCGTCGTAGACGAAGCGCCAGATGAGGCCGGCCGCGATCTCCGCCAGGATGTACGGCAGAAAGAAGATCAGCCTGAAGGTGGTCGTGCCGCGCACCCGGTCGACGAGCAATACCGCCATTGCCAATGCCAACGGCAGCTGCACGGCCAAGGACCCGACAATGATCAGCAGGTTGTTGCCAAGGGCAGTGTGGAAGGCAGGGTTTCGGAAGAGCTCGACGAAGTTTCGCCAGCCGATGAAATTCGTCGGGACCCCATAGCCGTTCCAGCTGAAGAAGCTGTACCACCCGGCAGYCCCCATGGGCAGGGCGACGAACAGGGTGAACAACAAGATCGCCGGCGGCAGGAACAGCAACGCCACTGCCGTTGTTCCACCGATTCGCCTGGACGGCCTGCGAAGCCACCCCGACGACCAGCCCTTCGCTGCGGTCGCCGCGGTACTTGGACTGTGATCGATCGTTGTCACGATGGCTCGGTGGGTCGTTCAGTTGGCGCTGTTGGCGCGCTGCCATGCGGCTTGCACGGCGGCCGCTRCATCTGCCGGCTTCATCTTCCCCGTGGCGAGCTCGACCGAGACGTCATTGACGACCGCGCCGACGGACGGGCCAAGCATCTGGTCGTAGTAGATCTGGTGATACTTGGACTTCGCGACGTTGTCCGCCAGTTGGCGAAGAATCGGGTTGGCGATGGCATCCTGGGTTCCATTAACCACGGGGATGTAGGAACCACGTTCAGCCGGCACCCGCTGGTTCTTTGCCTCCGAGAGGACACGCAGGAATTCGACGGCCTCCTTCGGCGAGCCCTTGGTGACCAGCCAGCCATTCATTCCGCCCAAGGTGTCGCTCGGGTCGCCCTTGCCTCCCGCAACGACCGGGAACGGAAACCAGCCGAGCTTGTCCTCGGGGATGCCGAGCTTGTTCGCGGAGTTCGCCTTCATCGATCCGAGCATTGCATTCAGCATCAGAACCATTGCACCCTTGCCGTCGCCGAACTGGCCGGACGACTGGGGAAAGGTGCTCCCGAGGTAGCCCGGCTGGAACGGTTTCAGATCCGTGAGCTGCTGGAACAACACACCCGCCTGGACGAAGGTATCGCTCGCAAAGCCCTTGCCCTCGCCTTGCAGCGCGGCTTCGAACGCACTCTTGCCTCCGATTCGCAGGGCCAGATGCGACCAGTAGAAGTGCAGCGGCCACTTGTCCCCGCCGCCGACAATAATCGGCGTGGTCCCCGCGTCCTTGATCTTCTTCGCTGCGCCGAGCAGGTCATCCCAAGTCTTGATCGACCCCGCGTCGACCCCAGCCTTTGCAAACAGGTCCTTGTTATAGAAAAACCCGACCTGGCCCATCAGCAGCGGCACACCGTAGACCTTGCCGTTGACGGTATAGGCCTGCAGAGCGGCCGGCATGAAGCTCTCTCGCCACTTGGCATCCATCGGAACCGACAGATCCTCGACGACGCCGGCCTTGATCTGATCCCTCATCGTTCCTCCGCCCCAGCTGTACAGGATGTTGGGCCGATCGGGCGATTGCAGCAGCGTCGTGAGCTTCTTCTTGTACGACTCGTTCTCGAGGTACTGGATCTCGACCTTGACGCCGGGGTGCGCCGCTTCGAATCGGCGCGCAACGTCGTTGTAGAAAGCGCCGACTTCGGGGTTTTGATCCACGTGGACCAGACGAACGGTTGTCTCGGCGGCCAGGACCCCGGCAGCGTTCAGCCACATCCCCGCGGCGAGCACCGCGGAGGAAACCAACTTGATGCTTCTCATCGTGTCTCCAATTTGTTTGATGGCCAAACAAATGTGCCATCGGGCCGCGGTGCGGTCACTAGGGAATACGCCGATGCTGCTAGATTTCCTGCTTGGCGCTACGCTCTCAGGCGTTTCCGTCGAGCCAACGAGTACCGAAGATCGCCATGACACACCTGACAAATCGAAACGTGAGATCATTGATTCGACCAACAGCCATAAAGCGTACGAGCGAGCCGAAGATGTCCACCCCAACGCCAGTCACGGGAGACCAGGCTTTCGTCAAGAGCATCAATCGCATTGCCATGCTTCGCCTGCTTCGCGAGCACGCCGGCATCTCGCGGGCCGGCCTGTCCGAGCGCAGCGGCTTGACGCGATCGACGGTCAGCCTGCTCATCAAGGAACTGATCGATGAAGGGTGGCTGGTCGAGGCCGATGCATTCGTCACCGGTACCGTCGGACGCCGGCCTACGCCTTTGAGGCTCGCCGGGAAGAACATGGTCTTGCTCGGTGTCGATCTCGGGCCCGACGTGGTCCAGGTCGTGGCGACCTCGATCCATGGGGAAATTCTCGAGTCGAGCCAGGCGGCCCTTCGATCGAAGGACCCGGATGAAGCCTGCCACCAGCTCGTCGAGATGGCCACCGCCCTCTCCGCGAAGATGACACGCGACGGATCGCGCCTGCTGGGCATCGGCGTCGGACTGCATGGGCCGGTGGACAAGCGTTCGGGCATGCTCGAATTTGCGCCGAACATCGGCTGGCGCCATGTCGAGATCGGCCGTCGCTTCGGCGCCGAACTCGCACGGGCGGGTCTGGCGAACGTCCCGGTCTACTATCACAACGAGGCCGACCTGGCAGCGGTCGGCGAGACCGAGTTTTGCGAGCGACCGGTCGACGATCCCCTGGTCTACGTCAGCTGCGGCGTTGGCGTCGGAGCGGGCATCATCCTCAACCACGCCCTGTTCACGGGCGCCAGCGGTTCAGCGGGCGAAATAGGCCACACGACCCTTGTGATCGACGGCCAGCCCTGCTCGTGCGGCCGGCTCGGCTGCGCAGAGGCGTACATCGGGCTCAAGGCCATCGCGGCCGCGGCAGGCTGCTTTCAGAACGACACTATCGACCGGCGCGCGCTGCGTGCGCGCATGAGCGCTCGCGATCCGGCGACCCGGAGCGCTTTCGCGCGGGCAGGTGCCGTGCTTGGCGTGCTGCTCCAGAACGCCTGGACGACCTTCAACCCACAGGTGATCGTCCTCGGCGGCGAGACGGTGACCCTCGGCGGCGACACCCTTCTCGATGCCGCAACCGAGGTACTTGCCCGGTACGCGGAACGGGCGGGCCTTGTAGCGCCAGCGGTGAAGACAGCGCGGTACGCCGACCTGGCTACCGCGGTGGGAGGCGCAGCCTATGTCCTGCACGCAATTCTCAATCCTCACCAGCCAGCCCTTCACTCGCACTATGTTCCGACTCCCGCGGAGCCGAATTAGTTTGACAGTCGAATCAATTTGAAGATCTGCGTCTCCTCGAACGCGCTGCCGCCCGGCGCGATGCAACGGATCGCTGAAGCGCTCCGAGCTACCCTTCACAATCGCCATGCGGAGCCGGCAGTCGGTTTGCCCGCGCCAAGCCATTCGATTTCTCTCTTTCAGCGATACATGTTCACCCTGACCCGCTTGACGATCCAACGCGCCAGGAAAGAGCGCCTGCCCCAGGTCGCCGGGAGCCTGACGTTCACGACCTTGCTGTCCATCGTGCCCTTGCTGGCAGCGAGCTTCACGCTGTTCACGCAATTCCCTGTCTTTAAGCGCTTCAAGGACGCGCTTCAGGAGTTGATGTTAAGCAGGCTGCTTCCAGCGGACATCGCGCGCACCGTCCTGAAGTACCTGAACCAGTTCGCCGCCAACGCCAGCGGCCTGACCTGGGTCGGCTCGCTTTTCCTGCTGGGCACGGCCATCGCGATGCTCCTGACCGTGGAGAACGCACTGAACCAGATGTGGGAGGTCAGGAAGAATCGGCCCTTCTTCAAGAGGGTCGGCCTGTACCTGCTGGTGCTGGCCATCGGGCCACCCGTTCTGGGTCTGAGCCTGTGGGCCACGTCGTACCTGCTGGGCAGTTCCATGGGCCTTATCGGTGCGCTGCCGCGATCGCTCGCATTCGTGCTCGATCTCGGGCCGTTCATGCTCGGCGTCGTTGCACTGACGAGCATGTTCTACCTCGTTCCGAACACCCGGGTGCGGCTGCGCGACGCGGTCGCGGGCGGCTTGATCGCCAGCGTGGCTTTCGAGATCGGCAAGCGCGGCTTCACCAGCTACCTCGTCAAGGTGCCGACGTACAAGGCGCTGTACGGCGCCTTCGCCGCACTCCCGATGTTCCTGCTGTGGGTGTACTTCTCGTGGCTGGTCACGCTGGTCGCCGCCATGATGACGGCTAATCTGGCGCTCACCCGGCGGCGCGCCGGCGGCAAGCCGGCGCGGGCCTAGCGGCAGCCGGACTCAACCGGCACTCAAGGAAGCAGTTCGAACTTGAGATCGGCCAGCGGCGTGACCTTCTCCTCGCGCGTCATCTTGTACTCGGTGTTCGGGCCGAGCCACTTGTTCCACATCTTGTCCAACTCACCCTTCTTCTCGAGCGAATAGAGCGCTTCGTTGACCTTGGCCAGCAGCACCGGCTCGTCCTTCTTCATCCCGATGCCGATCGGCTGCAGCACCATCGGTTCCTTGATCATCTTCAGGGGGACACCCTCGGTCTTCGACTGGTTGACCAGCTTGGTGATGGTCATGGTGTTCGCCACCATGCCCATCGACTTGTTCTGCTGCACGGCCATGAAAGCCGAGCCGGTGTCCTGGAAGGTCACGGGTTCGGAGCCGTTCATCTTGATCGACAGCTCCGAGGTCGAGCCCTTGGTCGAACTCAGGCGCTTGCCCTTGAAATCGGCCTTGGTGGTGCCCGGGTCCGACGCCTTGACCGCCAGCATTTCCTTCGCGACGTAGTACGGGTCGCTGAACTGGATCTGCTCGCCGCGGCTCTTGGTGTAGGCCAGGTTGGCGATGGTCACGTCGACGCGGCCGAGCTTGACCTCGGGCACGCGGGCCTCGACCGACAGCGGCGTCACCTTGGCGGTCAGGCCGAGTTCCTTGGCGATGGCGTTGCAGAGGTCCACGTCGTGGCCGACCATCTCGCGGGTCTTCGGGTCAGGCGCGGCAAAGGGCGGCACGTCGGCGAAGGTGCCGCACTTGAGTTCCTTGCGTGCAGCGATGTCGCTCCACTGGTCGGCCTGGGCCGCGAGCGAGCATGCGCAGAGGACCGCACCGAGGGCGGCGAGACGAAACACGTTGGCGTTCGACATGGGGAGCTCCTGTTGAAGAAATTCGAATGATGAGAAGGGGAAATCGATCGGCTCAATGCGCCCGCAGGTCCGACAGGAATCGCTGCGCGCGCGGGTGCTGGGGTCGGGTGAAGAAGGTCTCGGGGTCGGCTTTCTCGAGGATGCGGCCGGCGTCCATGAACCAGACGCGGTCGGCCACCTCGCGCGCGAAGTTCATCTCGTGGGTGACGCACATCATGGTCATGCCCTCGTTGGCCAGGCTGCGCATGACCGACAGCACCTCGCCGACCATCTCCGGGTCCAGCGCGCTGGTCGGCTCGTCGAAGAGCATCGCCGGCGGCTCCATCGCCAGGGCGCGCGCAATCGCGACCCGCTGCTGCTGGCCGCCCGACAACTGCGCCGGATAGGAATTCGCTTTGTTCGACAGGCCCACGCGCTCCAGCAACTGGCCGGCCCTGGCCTTGGCATCAGCGCGCTTCACGCCCAGCACCCGTATCGGCGACAGCATGATGTTGTCCAGCACGGACAGATGCGGGAACAGGTTGAAGCTCTGGAACACGAAGCCGATGCGGCTGCGCAGCTTGTTCAGCGCATGGCTGCTCATCGGGGCGTGGATGTCGTGGCCGTCGAACAGCAACTGGCCGGACTTGATCTCCTCCAGCCGGTTGACCGTGCGGATCAAGGTCGACTTGCCCGAGCCGGAGGGACCGCAGACCACGACCACCTCACCCTTCTTCACTTCGGCATTGACGTCGGTCAGCGCCTGATAGTCGCCGTACCACTTGTTGATGTTGGAGAACAGGATCATGGTGTCGTCTTCGCGCGGCGCCGGCCGCACGCTGGGTTGTGCTTTGGTTTCCATGGTTGTCTCCATTGGTGGTGGGTCTGGCCGTCGAAGCGCGGCTTCAGGGATTGGCTGTCACCGACGGCAGCGGCAGGCCGTCCTCGGTGGTGGCGGGTGTCGCGCTGCCGAGTCGCTTGTAGGCGATTCGCCGCTCCAGCCATTGCGCCAACTGGGTCAGGCTGAAGCAGACGACGTAGTAGGTCATCGCCAGGATGAAGAACACTTGGAAAGGCTTGGTCAGCAACTGGTTGTTGATCTGGTTGGCAGCGAAGGTGAGTTCCTGCACGTTGATGACGTAGCCCAGCGTGGTCTCCTTGATGGTGGAGATGAACTGGCTGAGCATGCTCGGCAGCATGTTGTAGAGGGCCTGGGGCAGGATCACGTACCACATGGTTCCCAGGTGGCTGTGGCCCAGCGCACGGGCGGCCTCGGACTGGCCCTTCGGCAGCGCCTGGATGCCGGCACGGACTACTTCCGACAGGTACGCGCCTTCGTAGATCACCAGCGTGCACAGCATGGTGGTGAACCCGGAGACGTCGTGGCCGATCAGGATCGGCACCAGGAAGTACACCCACAGGATGACCATCAGCAGCGGCACGCCGCGCACGATGTAGACCAGGACCGTGGCCGGCCAACGCAGGGCGCGCCAGGGCGAGAGGCGCGCCAGTGCCAGCAGCACCGACACGGGGAAGGCCAGCACGATGCCCAGCACCGAAAGAACGAGCGTGGCGACGATGCCGCCCATCGGCCCGTTGGGATACTGGCCGACCAGCAGCAGCAGCCAGTTGTCGCGCAGGATGTCGAAGATGCCGAACATGTCTTACCTCGCCCCCGAAACACGATAGCGGCGTGCGATCCAGGCCCCGACCGCCATGATGAGCATGGACACCAGCAGGTACATCAAGGTCGCCATGCTGTAGGCCTCGAAGGTGCGAAAGCTTTGGCTCTCGATCTCCTTCACCGCATGGGTCAGTTCGGCGACGCCGATGGCCATCGCCAGGCTGCTGTTCTTGAACAGGGACACGCTGTGATTCACCAGGGCCGGCACCGCATTGCGCACCGCCTGCGGCAGCATCACGTACCGCATCGCGCCAATGTAGCCGTGTCCCAGGGCTCGCGCCGCCTCGGACTGACCTGGCGGGATGGCGCGCAGGCCGGAGCGCATGTCCTCGCTGAAGTAGGCGGCCTGGCAGAGACCGAGCGCCACGATGGAGATCAGCGCCTCGGCGTTGTTGTTCGACAGCCAGTCCTGCACGGGATCCGGCAGCAGGCTGAAGATGCCGAAGTACCAAAGCATCAGCTGCACCAGCGTCGGCACATTGCGATGATAGGAGACGTAGGCCGCGACAGCCCGCTCGGCCACTATGTTGGCGCTGAGCCGGACCACCAGCAGGACGACGGCCATCGACATCGCGAGCAGCCAGGAGCCGACCGCGATCTTCAGGGTCAGCACCATCCCGTGCAGCAGCATGGCGCCGAACTCGGGCTTCAGCAGGATCGCAAGGAGGTCGAAGTCCTTCATGGCGTGCTCTCGTGTGGATGGGCGAGGCTCAGGCCCGCACCGTCTCCGGCTTGGCGGTGGAAAGGCCGCCGGGCACCTGCAGGGTCGGCGTGATTTCCATGTGGCCGATGTTCACGGCGACAGGCGCCGCGATGGCGAAGGCGATGGCATTGGCGATGTCGGCGGCTTCCGGCAGCTCATAACCTTCGACGAAGCGCTTGCGCGTCTCCTCGGAGTCACCGTGCACGTGCGCGAAGATGTCCGTCGCCACGCGACCCGGGCAGATCTCGGTGACGCGCACCCGCTTGCCGAAGCAGTCGACGCGCAACTGGCGCGACAGCATGCTGACCGCCGCCTTGGTCGCGTGGTAGGTGCTGTTGCCGCCGAAGTTGTAGGCCGCGGCGATCGAGCTGATGTTGACCACGTGGCCGCTGTCGCGCGCCACCATGCCCGGAACCACCAGCCGGCAGAGATGCAGCACGGCGCGCAGGTTGACGTCCACCAGTAGGTCGATGCCTTCGGCGTCGGCCTTCAGGATCGAGCCCGGCCGATCGACGCCGGCGTTGTTCACGAGCACGTCGAAATCGACTTCCTTCGCCAGCGCGGTGACGCCGGCCAGGTCGCTGACGTCGATGGCGTGCGGGATGCAGCCGGTGCGCGCGGCGAGTTCCTTCAGTTTTTCGGCGCTGCGGGCCAGGGCATGGACCTGCAGGCCTTCCTTGCAGAGGCGCTCGACGACGGCGGCGCCGATGCCGGAGGAGGCACCCGTCACCAAGGCGGTCTTGTAGTCGGAGAAGGGCATCTGGATCACTTTCTTTCTGTGGAATGGCGGCCGGTTGCACCCTTGTCGAATGCGCTTTCGGACCTCGATGAATTCACTGTATCGACCGCAGGTTCGACACGCCAAGACGGTTTGTCTGTGGAGCGATAAGGCCCCCTTATGTCGCCCCCGGAGGGTGCGCGATGACTAAGGGTAAGCACCATGTTCGTGCCGCTCAGGCGGTCTGCTTCGAGATTGGCACCACGCGGCCGTGCGCCTCGACCACCTGGCGCACGCCGCGCGCCAGCGCCACCGCGCCCGGCGTGTCGCCGTGGACCAGGATCGAATGGACCTGCATCGGGATCTTCTGGCCGCCGTAGCTGGTGACGGTGCCGTCTTCGAGCAATTGACGCACCCGCGCCAGCACGCGCTCGGGGTCGTGGATCACCGAATCCGGCATCTTGCGCGGGATCAGCAGCCCGGTTTCATCACAGGCTCTGTCGGCCAGGAAGGTGGTGCGAATACGCAGGCCACAGCTCTCCGCCGCATCCTCGATGGCCCGGCTGGCCGAGGAGCTGATCGTCAGCGACGGATCGAAGTCCGCCACCGCCCGCACCAGCGGCGCCGCCAGTCCCGCGTCCGCCGCCGCCATGTTGCCGAGCGCGCCATGAAAGCTCATGTGCGTCATGCGGTGCCCGGCGGTGCGTGCGATGCCCGCCAGGGCACCGAGCTGGTAGATCACGGCGGCGACCAGTTCGCCCGTGTCCATCTGGATCGGGCGGCGGCCGAAGCCGGCCAGGTCCGGGAAGCCGACGTGCGCGCCGACGTCCACGCCGCGCGCCAGCGCCGTGCGCACGGTGCGGTCCATGATCTGCGGGTCGCCGGCATGGAAGCCGCAGGCGACGTTGGCCGAGGAGACGATGCCCAGCAGCGCCTCGTCATCGCCCATGCGCCAGGGGCCGAAGCCTTCGCCCAGGTCCGCGTTCAGGTCCATGTCCATGGTCGTTTTCCTTTTCGTCAGAGGGGATGCAGGTCGACCAGGGCCGTGCCGTAGCCGACCGTCGCGCCGTCGTCGGCCCGCAGCGCGGCGACGGTGCCTGCCCGCGGGGCGGCCACCGGCAGCAGCAGGACGCCGATGCGCAGCAGCCCGAGCGTCTGGCCGGCCTGGACGTCATGGCCGACGCGCACGAACGGCGCCGTGGCGCAAGGGTGGGCGTGCAGGAACACGCCGACGGAAGCGGCGCTCACGGTGTCGGGAGCGGGCCCTGCCGGGGTGGGAGCCACGGCCCCGCGGGCGACCCGCGCGGCGGCCGCGCCGGGCTGGCCGGGGTCCAGCGCCACGAC
>NZ_JBFUIU010000192.1:0-12984 GCF_056401695.1 Variovorax sp. P4_D9 | reverse complement strand
CGAAAGACGTGCGTGTCGTGCCCTGGCCGCGCGTTTCTTGGCCTGATCGACCATGCGCGCCGCGGGCGCGCAGCGTGTCCATGCCAGGATGCGCAACATGCGAATGGCAAGCCGCTGGCATTGCGCGACCTCGCCGCTGGGCAGCGGGTCGTCTGTTTCACTGATACGGCACCAGACGGAGCGCAGGCCGTTCCACGAGGCCACGGCTTGGACCTTGTGGCCGTCGTCGTAGACCTTCGTGTCGAGCGCGATGTCGCGGATGCGCGGGAATCGCAGCGTCACGTCGGCTCTCCCTGCGGCAGGTTGTCCGTGGTCCTGGCCGTCTCGATGCCTGTCATGGGCGATGCGCCATCGCTAGGGATGGGCGGGAACTCGGGGCTGGTGTTCTGGTGCACGGGTGGCACAGCGCCAGGCGCCATAACCGGCACGCCACCGGCGGGCGTCGGGAAATTCGGGTCGTCGCCCATCGGGTTTGGGCGCCTGTAGCCGGCGCCCTGCATGATGACGTCGGCGATCGGCGCAATCTGCGGCATCTGCGCCACCTGGGCGCCGCCCTGCATCGCACTGAAGGCGGCTTGCACGCCGGTCTGCACTGCCTGCGCCATGATCTGTTTGATCTGCGCCTCGGTCAGTCGCTCCTTGAGGTCCAGCTCGCGCGCCTTCAGGTCGTTGCCCGCCTTGGCCAGTGCGTCCTGCACGGCCTGCTTGATGCGCTGCTCGATCGCCTCCGGGCTCTCCTGCGCGGCCGCGGCGCGGATGGCTTCCACCAGCTCCTTCTTGAAGGGCGTATCCATGAGGGACACGAGGAAGGGAAGTGCGGCGGCCTGGTACTGCGCCGGGAGGGCCTTGACCGCCTCCGACATGGCGTTGAGCTGCTGGCCGCGATAGCTCGGGCTGCTCGGCACGTCCTCCAGCGACACCATCAGGCGCGTGCGCTGCAGGTCGTTGGACAGGTAGGTGATGCCCGTCTCCGGATCCATCTCCGGTTTGTTGATGATGACGGTCCGGTCCTCGCGCACTGCATCGCCCTCGATGACGATGACGTGCTGCTGAAGCACCGCGACCGCCAATCTCAGATGGGCCTCCTGCCACGGATGGAAGCCCGCCCCCGCCAAGCCGGCGGATTCACCTACCGCTACCACCCGATCGGCGGCAAGCCGATCAACCTCGGCCAGGACAAGGGCGAGGCCCTGCGCAAGGTGCTGGACATGACCGGCCGCGGCTCCGACGAGGGCACTTTCGCGCACCTTTGGCGCCTGTATCTGGAGCGCCGGGAGTTCAAGCGGCTGGCCGACACCACCAAGGCCCAGTACCGCGACAACTGGAAGGAGCTGGAGAAGCGCTTCGCCAAGACGCCAGTGGCAGCCCTCAAGCCGAAGCACATTGCCCGCTACCTGCGCGTCGAGCGCGAGAGCGCGCCGATCGTGGCCAATCGGGAGTTCGCCCTGTTGTCGAACCTGTGCAAGCTGGCCGTCGAGCGCGGGGACATCGAGCACAACCCATGCAAGGAGGTCAGCCGCAACCCGGAGGAGCCGCGCGACCGCCTTGTCGAGAAGAAGGAACTGGACGCCTTTGTTACGTGGGCACTCAAGCAGGGGCCCAGCGCCGTGGTGCTCGTCTCCATGGCCCAGTTCGCCGCGCTGGCCGGAAATCGCCGGGCCGAGTTCCTGAAACTGCACTGGCCTCAAGTCGATGATGAAGTTGTGCGCCTGCAACGCGCGAAGCAGCGCGGCAACAAGACCAAGCGGGAACTGGTGGGCGTGAGCGCAGCCTTGAAGGAGGTCTTGGACCGCATGCGCGCCCAAAAAGGCTATTCCCCAATGGGCGCTGTGTTCCGCGCGCCGAAGACCGGCAACCCCTACTCGGAGTCCGGCTTCAAAGCGATGTGGGCGCGTCTAATGGCTCAAGCAATTGCCGAACGCATTGTTGAAGAACGCTTCACGTTTCATGACCTGCGCGGCCACTACACGACATACTTCAAATTGCGATTTGGCGATTTGCCTGATTTGCACGCAGACCCGAAGACCACGGCAGGGGTATACGAGCGCAGCCGCGAGGTCCGGAGAAAAGCACTATGACGCCACACACTGTAGAAAGCATCATGGCGGGCGCCGCTGAGTCGCCGTTCTGGTCGCAGGTCGACATGGCGGCCGGCGCCCAAGGTTGCTGGCCTTGGAAGGGCCAAATCGATAGCGACGGCTACGGCTACGAGGGTCGAGAGCGCGTGCACCGCACGGCCTGGGAGCGCTTCAACCGCGAGTCTCTGYGGCCCGGGGAGGTTGTTATGCACTCCTGCGACAACCCGCCTTGCTGCCATCCGGAGCATGTCATCGCGGCGCGGCAGCGGGACAACAACGCTGACCGAGCGGCGAAGGACCGTGGCGCGAAGGGGGAGGACAACGGGCGGGCCGTTCTTTCCGAATCCGAAGTGCTGGAGATATTCAATTCAATTGGCTCTTATGGAGCAATTGGAAAGAAATTCAATATCAGCAAATGGTCGGTGCGCGACATTAAGACAGGAAGAACCTGGGGCTGGCTGACTCGCTCAAATTCCCAAAATGGGAATTTCTGAGGGGTTTGCTCGATTCTTGCTACTGCTTTTATAGCAGTGAAGCGCCTGTCTCTGTGCCTTTAGATGGGGTGGCTGATGGGACTCGAACCCACGACGACCAGAATCACAATCTGGGACTCTACCAGCTGAGCTACAGCCACCGTCAAGCCCTCGATTGTAGCGTGAAAAAACTAGCGTCCGGCACCCAGCGACGAATCTGCAGGCTTCGGCACCAGAATCTCGGCCTTGAAACGACCCTTCAGCAGGTTGTAATAGGCGGCAGTCTCGGCCGCGCCCACGGCCTGGGCGACCTGTTCGTTCTCCTGCTTGGCCATATCGGCCGCCGGCGGCGTGCGCGGCACGCTCTTGACCACGCGCACCACGGCGTAGCCCTGAGCGCCGAGGTCGGCGCCGACCAGGGCCGGCAGCTTGCCGGCGTCGGCGCGCAGCGCGACCTCGATCACCGGCGGCGGCTGCGATTGCGTCTCGAGCCGTGACACTGTGACGGGGGCGCCGAAGCTCGCACCGGCAGGATCCGTCTTCCAGGCCGCCAGCTTCGATTCGCCTTCGGCCCGGGCCAGGGCTGCGGCGCGCTCCGCGATGAGTTGCGTGCGAGCCTTGTCCTTGACCTCGTCGAAAGGCAGCGTGCGCGCCGGCGCGTATTGCACCACGCGCCCGGAGGCCAGCTGGTTGGCACCGATCTCGATGGCCTCGGTGTTGTGCTTGCGCTCGAGCGTGTCGGGCGCGAACAGCGCATTCAGGAAGTTGCGGTTGCCCAGCGGGCCGGTAGCGCCCGGGGCAGGCGTGCGGGCCACGTCGTTCGCGGTCTGGATCGTCAGCTTGAGCTTGTCGGCCGCCGGCTGCAGGCTGTCGGGCTGCTGGTAGACGATGTCGGTGAAGGCCTCGGCAGCCTTGGCGAACTCCGCCGTCGCCTGCTGGCTGCGCACCTCGTTCTCGATCGTCGCGCGCACCTTGTCGAAGGGCGGCACCGCGGCCGGCTTGATATCGCCGACCAGGATGATGTGGTAGCCGAACTCGGTTTCCACCACGCCGCTGATCTCGCCCTTCTTGAGCGAAAAGAGCGCATCCTCGAAGGGCTTGACCATCGCGCCGCGCGTCACGACGTCGAGGTCCCCGCCCTTCTCCGCCGAACCGGGGTCTTGCGAGTTCTTGCGCGCCAGCTCGGCGAAGGAACCGGGGGTCTTGCGGACCTCGGCCAGCAATTGCTCGGCCTTCTTGCGCGCCTGCTCGCGTTCGGCGGCCGGCGCGCCTTGCGGCACGGCGATCAGGATATGGCTCGCGCGGCGCTCTTCCTTGCTGCCGAAGCGGGCCGCGTTCTGGTCGTAGTAGCTGCGCAGATCGGCCTCGCTGACCGAGATGCTCTTCTTGGCGGCCTCGAGATCGAGCAGCAGGTATTCGACCTTGGCCTGCTCGGGCTGCTGGAACTGCGCCGCATGCGACTTGTAGAAGGCCTCCAGGTCGGCATCGCTGACGCTGAGCTTGGACGCGAAATCAGCCGGCTTGAACAGCGCGACTTGGATCTCGCGGCGGTCGTAGAAGGCATTGAGCGTGGCCGCGGCCTGCGCCGGCGTCGCGAAGGCGGTGCCCGATACGCCCAGCGACACCTGCTGCGTGGCGAGGTCGGCGCGCACCGAGGCTTCGTACTGCTCGGGCGTGCGGCCGGTCGCGCGCATGAAGGCCTCGCGGTCGAACTTGCCGTCGGCGGTGCGGAAGCTGGCCAGGCCCGGATCGTTCGCGAACAGGCGCGCCAGCCGTTCCTCGGAGACCGACATGTTGGACTTCGATGCCGCCGCCGCGAGCACCCGTTCGCGCACCATGCGCTCCAGCGTCGCATAGCGCGCCGCGTCGGAGTCGAGCAGCGACGGCTCGATGTTGGGTGCCTGCTGGCGGATCCGGTCGACCTCGTTGCGATGCTGGGCGTCCCACTCGGGCCGCGTGATGTCGACGCCGGCGACGCGCGCGACCTTCTCGCCCTGGCCGCCGCCTTGGTAGCGGTCGACGCCGAACAGCACGAACGAGGGAATGATCAGCAAGAACAAGAACACCATGATGATCTTGTTGTACTTGCGGAAGGAATCAAACATGCTTGAGCACTCTCTAGGACGGATAGCGAAACAGCAAGAAAAAAGGCGAACGGTCCGTTCGCCTTTGCATCGGGTGGTGGGTGCTGAGGGGCTCGAACCCCCGACCTACGCCGTGTAAGAGCGCCGCTCTACCAACTGAGCTAAGCACCCCACCTTAAACAATATCTCAGTTCAGCGCGTCTTTGAGCGCCTTGCCGGGACGGAACTTGGGGATCTTGGCAGCCTTGATTTTAATCGCGTCGCCGGTGCGGGGATTCCGGCCGGTCCGGGCGGCGCGCTTGCCGACCGCAAAGGTGCCGAAACCGACGAGCGACACGGAACCGCCCTTCTTGAGCGTGGTACGAATGGCGCCGATGGTGGATTCGAGTGCCCGCGTGGCGGCGGCTTTGGAGATGTCGGCGTTCTTTGCGATGTGCTCAATCAGTTCGGTTTTGTTCACAAGGGCCCCTTGCAGAAAAATTGTTGATCAGGGTCGTCAGAAGCGGCGCCAGCCCCGTGACGACGCCACGGGGGTGGGTGCAGGTGGTGGGTGGCAGCTCTGACGCGCCGGCAGCGCGCTGCCGACAAGGATTACAACCACTGGTCTCGGGGGTGTCAATACGACGCTGCCCCCTGAAACACAGCGAGGAGCGCGATTTTAGTGGCGTTTTGGCGAACTACTTTTCAAAGCGCCTGTGCAATCGCTTTACCCAGATCAACAGTCCCTGCGGTTCCGCCGATGTCCGGCGTCCGCGGCGCGCCGCTGCCGGGCGCCAACACCTTCTCGACCGCGGCCAGGATGGCGTCGTGCGCGGCCTTGTGGCCAAGGAATTCCAGCATCATGGCGCCGCACCAGACCTGGCCGATCGGGTTCGCGATGCCCTTGCCCGCGATGTCCGGCGCCGAACCGTGGACCGGCTCGAACAGCGACGGCGTAGTGCGCTCGGGGTTCAGGTTGGCGCTCGGCGCGATGCCGATGGTGCCGGTGCAGGCCGGCCCGAGGTCGGACAGGATGTCGCCGAACAGGTTGCTGGCCACCACGACGTCGAAGAAGTCGGGCCGCTGCACGAAGTGCGCGGTCAGGATATCGATGTGGAACTTGTCCAGCTTGACATCCGGATAGGTCTTCGCCATCGCAGCCACGCGCTCGTCCCAGTACGGCATGGTGATCGAGATGCCGTTCGACTTGGTGGCGCTCGTCAGGTGCTTCCTGGGCCGCGACTGGGCCAGCTCGAAGGCGAACTTGAGCACCCGGTCGACGCCGATCCGCGACATTACGGTTTCCTGGATCACGATCTCGCGCGCCGTGCCCTCGTACATGCGCCCGCCGATGCTCGAGTACTCGCCCTCGGTGTTCTCGCGCACGATGTACATGTCGATCTCGCCGGGTTGGCGCGGCGTGCCGTCGCGCCTCACCACCGGCGCCACGATGCCGGGCATCAGGCGCGCCGGCCGCAGGTTGATGTACTGGTCGAACTCGCGCCGGAACAGCAGCAGCGAGCCCCACAGCGAGACGTGGTCGGCGATCTTCTCGGGCCAGCCGACGGCTCCGAAGTAGATTGCGTCATGGCCACCGATCTGGTCCTTCCAGTCGTCGGGCAGCATCTTGCCGTGCTTCTCGAAGTAGTCCCAGCTCGAGAAGTCGAAGTGGTCGAACTTCAGGTCGATGCCGAACTTGCGGCTCGCGGCGTCGAGGACGCGCAGGCCTTCGGGCATGGTCTCCTTGCCGATGCCGTCGCCGGCGATGACTGCGATGCGTTGGGTGCTCATGTCTGGGTCCTCGGGTTTGCTTTGAAGAAGGAAAGCGCTTCGGTCAACAGTTCGACCGGCGCCTCTTCGGGAATGTAGTGTCCGCACGGCAGGGCGCCGCCGGCTACGTCGTCGGCCCGCTGGCGCCACAGCGCCAGCACGTCGAACGAGCGGCCGACCGCGCCGTGCTCGCCCCACAGCACGCGCAGCGGCTGCTTCAGCCTGCGGCCGGCGGCGATGTCGGCCCGGTCGTGTTCGAGGTCGATGCCGGCCGAGGCACGGTAGTCCTCGCAGATGGCCTGCGCGCTGCCGGGGATCGCGGCACAGCGTTCGTATTCGGCCAGGGCCTCGGACGCGAAGGGCGCCAGGCCCGCGTGGCGACCGCCCATCACGCTGCGGACATAGCGCTCCGGATCGCTCTCGATCAACGCTTCCGGCAGCGGCGGCGGCTGGATCAGAAAGAACCAGTGCCAGTAGGCCCGGGCGAAGGCCTCGGAGGTGTTCTCGTACATCGCGAGCGTCGGCGCGATGTCGAGCAGCAGCAGCTGGTCGATCGCCTCAGGATGGTCGGCCGCGAGCCGATGGGCGACCCGCGCGCCGCGGTCGTGCGCCAGCACGCCGAAGCGTTCGAAGCCGTGCTGCCGCATCGCGTGGAGCGCATCGAGCGCCATTTCACGCTTGCTGTAGGCCCGATGCGCCGCGTCGGCCGGCGGCCGGCCCGAATCGCCGTAGCCGCGCAGGTCGAGCAGGACCACCGTGAAATGCGCCGCCAGGCGAGGTGCCACGCGGTGCCAGTTGGCGTGGGTCTGCGGGTGGCCGTGCAGCAGCAGCAGGGGCGCCCCGCTGCCGCCGATGCGGCCATGCACGCGAACCCCGTCGCGCGGCAGGTCGAAAGAGGTGAAGGCATCGAACATGCAGCCGATTGTGCGTTGCGCCCCCCGGAGCATCAAGCAACAATGAACCAATTGATAATTTCCTGAATGGCAGCAATGGACCGCAATGACCTCGAACTGGTGCTGGCGATCCGCAGCCGTGGCAGCCTGGCCGGTGCCGCGTTGGCACTGGACGTCGTGCCCTCGGTCGTGACCAAGCGGCTGAGCGCGCTGGAGGCCCGGATCGGCCAGCGGCTGTTCGATCGCACCACGCGCCGCCTCAGCGCCACCCCCGATGGCGAGACGGTGTGCCAGCATGCCAAGGGCCTGCTCGAAGGATTTGCCGCACTCGAGAACGAGCTGGGCGAGCGACAGAGCGAGTTGAGCGGCACCATCCGGCTGGTCGGCACCTTCGGCTTCGGCCGCCGCTGGCTCGGCCCGGTGCTGGCGGACTTCAACCAGCGGCACCCCGGTCTGGAGATCCAGTTGATGCTGGCCGAGAAGCTGCCCGATCTCGGCGCCGAAGGCTTCGACGGCGCGGTCTGGCTCTGGACGCCGCAGCCCCTGCGGGCCGGCGACTGGGTCGCGCGGCGGATCGCGCGCAACCAGCGGGTGCTGGCCGCCAGCCCCGCCTACCTCGCGCACCGCGGCACGCCGGCGGACCTTGCCGGCCTGGCTTCGCACGACTGCCTGGTGACGCGGGAGAACAGCGACGGCAACGAACGCCAGTTCGCGCTCTGGACCCTGCGCCACGCCCGGGACGGCACGACGGCACGGGTGCGCGTGCGCGGTCCGCTGTCGAGCAACTCGGGCGAGATGGTGCGCGACTGGTGCCTGTCGGGCCGCGGCATCATGCTGCGCAGCCTGTGGGACATTGCGCCGCAGCTGGCGTCGGGGGAGCTGGTGCGCGTGCTGCCGCAATTCGCGATGCCCGACGCCGACATCCAGTGGGTCGCACCCTGGCGCCCGAAGACGCCGCGCCGCGTCCGGCTCCTGATCGATTTCCTGATCGAGCGATTTCGTCGCGAACCGTGGAAGCGGCTCAGCGCCTGACGACCAGGCTGACGCCGACCGCGGTGAGCGCGATGCCTGCCATGGTCAGCGCCGTGATCGGCTCCGAGAACAGTAGCCAGGCCATCACGGCCGTGCAGGGCGGCACCAGGTAGAGCAGGCTGGTGACCGCCGTGGCGGTGCCGCGCTGGATCAACAGGTAGAGCAGCGAGCTGCCGCCCAGCGACAACGCCAGCACCGACCAGGCCATGGCCCCGCCGGAGGCCAGGTTCCACTGGATGCTGTCGGACTCCATGGCTGCGAAAGGCAAGGTGACGAGCAGGGCCGCCCCGAGCTGGATCGCGCTCGCGCTGCGGACGTCGCAGGGCGCGAGGAAGCGCTTCTGGTAGAGCGTTCCGGCCGTGATCGAGAACAGCGCCGTGAGCGCCAGCGCCATGGTCAGCAGGCTCACTTCCCCGCCCTGCCCCAGCTTGCGCGAGACCACCATCACCAGTCCAGCGAAGCCGAGGAACAAGCCCGCCCATTGCGCGCGGGTGATGGTGCCGCCGCGCATCGACAGCCAGATCGCGGTCAGGACTGGCTGGATGCCGACCAGCAGTGCGACCAGCCCCGAACCCATGCCGGCTCGCACGGCGGCCCAGACGCCGCCGAGATAGCCGGCCTGCATCAGCACGCCCGTGACAGCCAGATGCGCCCATTGCGTGCGGTCGCGCGGCCAGGCAACCCGGGCCCAGCGCACCCAGACCAGGAAGCAAAGCGTCGACAGCGCATAGCGCACCGCCAGGAACTTGAGCGGCGGCGCAAAAGGCATGCCGTAGCGCGCCACGATGAATCCGGTGCTCCAGATCAGCACGAAGACCGTCGGCATCGCCCGCAGCCAGCCCGCCGAGCGGGCCGTGGCGCTCATTTCGCGCGGGCCCGGATTTCGGGGATCGCCTTCTGCAGGTAATAGACCATCGACCAGACCGTCAGCACGGCCGAGAGCCAGATCAGCCACTGGCCCCAGGTGCCGGTGTCGATGCGATCGAACAGGATGCCGTCGAAGAGCAGGAACGGGATCGCCACCATCTGGACCACGGTCTTGACCTTGCCGACCATGTGCACCGCAACGCTCTTGCTGGCACCGATCTGCGCCATCCATTCGCGCAGCGCGGAGATCGCGATCTCGCGGCCGATGATGATCAATGCGACAAAGACATCGGCACGGTTCAGATGGACCAGCACCAGCAGCGAGGCGCAGACCAGAAACTTGTCGGCCACCGGATCGAGAAAGGCGCCGAAGGCCGAGGTCTGCTTCAGGCGCCGCGCCAGGAAGCCGTCGAGCCAGTCGGTCGCCGCGAAGACGATGAACATCACTGTGGCGATCAGGTTGCGCATCGGCTCGGCCAGCGGCAGGTAGAACACGCCCACGATCAAGGGGATCGCGACGATGCGCGTCCAGGTCATGATCGTCGGCAAGGTCCAGAACATTGCGCTTGAGTATAGGGGCCGGGCGGAATCGCCCCACGCTCCCCCTACTGCGTGTGGGTCGCTGCCCCGCGAGGGGGGCCGCAGGCCGCCTTGGGGCGGCCCGGCGGCGGCCTAGTGCAGCGCGCGGTAGATCTCTTCGGCCAGGTCGAAGGCAATGCCGTCGACCGACGCGATGTCCTCGACGCTCGCCGCCGCCACGCCGCGGATGCCGCCGAAACGCTGCAGCAGGCGCGCGCGCCGCTTGGGCCCGATGCCCGGGATGTCCTCGAGCTGACTGCCGCCGACCCGCACCTTGGCGCGCTTGGCACGCATGCCGGTGATCGCGAAGCGGTGCGCCTCGTCGCGGATCTGCGCCACCAGCATCAGCGCCGCCGAGTCGCGGCCCAGGTAGACCTTCTCGCGGCCGTCGGCGAACACCAGTTCTTCGAGGCCGACCTTGCGGCCCTCGCCCTTCTCGACGCCGACGATCAGCGACAGCGGCAGCCCCAGTTCGCTGAACACCTCGCGCGCCATCGACACCTGGCCCTTGCCGCCATCGACTAGCACCAGCTCGGGCATGCGCGCCGAACGGGTGTTCGGCGGCGCATCGCTGCCGACCCCGCCCGCATCGCCGGCCGGCGGCGCATCGGTCTCGGCCGCCATGGCCTCGGCCAGCTTGCCGTAGCGCCGATGTAGCACCTGCCGCATCGCGGCGTAGTCGTCGCCCGGCGTGATGCCATCGATGTTGTAGCGGCGGTACTCGCGGTTCTGCATCGCGTGATGCTCGAAGACCACGCACGAGGCCTGCGTCGCTTCGCCAGCGGTGTGCGAGATGTCGAAGCACTCGACGCGGAAATTGTCGAGATCATCGGGCGCCAGTTCGAGCGCATCGACCAATGCGCGGGTGCGGGCCTGCTGCGAGCCTTCCTCGGCCAGCAGCCGCGCCAATTGCAGCCCGGCGTTCTTGCAGGCCATCTCGAGCCAGTGCCGGCGCTGCTCGCGCGGCTGGAACACGGCCGTGATGCGGATCCCGGCCTGCTGCCCCACCGCGTCGATCAGCTCGCGGCTCACGGGCTCGCTGAGCACCAGCGTGGCCGGCACCGGGACGTCGATGTAGTGCTGGGCGATGAAGGCCTCGAGCACCTGCACCTCGACCGCATCGGCCGGTTGCGGACTGTCGTCGCCCTCGGCCTCGGCGTGCTGGATCTGCGACGCGTCCTCGACGTGCACCGGGAAGTAGGCCCGGTCGCCCAGGTGCCGGCCGCCGCGCACCATCGCCAGGTTGACGCAGGCCTTGCYGCCCTGCACCTTGACCGCCAGGATGTCGACGTCCTTGTCGGAGGCGATCTCGATCGACTGCTGGTGCAGCACGCGCGACAAGGCCGACATCTGGTTGCGCAGCTCGGCCGCCTGCTCGAACTGGAGCTTTTCGGCATGCGCCATCATGCGGGCCTCGAGCTGCGTCAGCACGGCCTGCGTGTCGCCCATCAGGAAGGCTTCGGCGTTGGCCACGTCCTGCGCGTAGGCTTCGGGCGCGATGTGGCCGACACAGGGCGCGGTGCAGCGCTTGATCTGGTAGAGCAGGCAGGGCCGTGTGCGATTGGCATAGACCGTGTCCTCGCAAGTGCGCAGCTTGAACACCTTCTGCAGCAGCTGGATCGATTCCTTCACCGCCCAGGCGCTCGGGTAGGGGCCGAAGTAGCGGTGCTTGCGGTCGACCGCGCCGCGGTAGTAGGCCAGGCGCGGGAAGGTGTGCGAGGCGATCTTCAGGTACGGGTAGCTCTTGTCGTCGCGAAAGAGGATGTTGTAGCGCGGCTTGAGCGACTTGATCAGGTTGTTCTCGAGCAGCAGCGCCTCGGCCTCGGAGCGCACCACCGTGGTCTCCATGCGGGCGATCTTCGAGATCATGTGGCCGATGCGCGTGCCGCTATGGTTCTTCTGGAAATAGTTGGCGACGCGCTTCTTCAGGTTGCGCGCCTTGCCCACGTAGAGCACCGCGCCCGCCGCATCGAAGTAGCGGTAGACGCCGGGCAGTTGCGGCAGGGCCGCCACTTCGCTGAGCAGTTGGTCGGAATGCGCGGATCGGGTCTCTGACATCGTCTTTATTGTGGCGTGGCGGCCGCCAGCACCGGTTCGCAGCGCACCTCGGTCCGGACCGAGTTGGCAATGAAGCACTGGTCGTGCGCCGAGTGGTGCATCGCCTCGTGCTGCTCCGGCGACGGCAGCTTGTCGCCCGAGAACCGGACCTCGGGGTGCAGGGTGACGACGGTCATCGCGATCTTGCCGTCGGCGTTACGCCCCATCTTCCCGCTGGCGCTGTCGGCATAGCGCTCGACGCAGAAGCCGCGCGAGGCCGCGATCGACAGGAACCACAGCATGTGGCAACTCGACAGCGCGGCGACGAAGGCCTCTTCGGGATCGACCGCGGAGGCGTCCGACCAGGGCAGCGCCACCACGTGGGGCGAGGACGAGCCGACCCATTCGGCGCCGCCGTCGAAGCGGATGGTGTGGCGCCGGCTGTAGCGGTTGGCCAGAAAATCCTGGTCGCCGCGCTGCCAGAGGATTTCGGCCGAATGGTGTGACATGGGCGCTGTCTCCGGTGTCTTCATGAGGGGCTGTAGAGTATCCCGCGATGCGCTGGGATATTTTCTGCAAGGTGATCGACAACCATGGCGACGTCGGCGTCTGCTGGCGCCTGGCGACGGGGCTGGCCGCCGAGGGCGACACCGTGCGGCTGTGGATCGACGACCCGGCGGCGCTGGCGTGGATGGCGCCGGACGGCTGCGAGGGCGTCGCGGTCATCCACTGGACTGCGGACGATGCCGCGCGCGCGGCCGCCGAGGCCCCGGCGCCGGACGTGCTGGTCGAGGCCTTCGGCTGCGATCCCGCGCCCGAGGCCGTCGCCCGCTTCGCCGAAGCAAGACGCCGGGATGGCGCCAGCCACCGCTGGGTCAACCTGGAATACCTGTCGGCGGAACCGTACGTCGAGCGCCTCCACGGCCTGCCCTCCCCCATGTTCCGGGAGCCCGGCGCCGGCCTGACAAAGCACTTCTTCTACCCGGGATTCACCGGGCGCACGGGCGGCCTGCTGCGCGGGGCCGGGCTGATGGCACGGCGCGAGCGCTTCGACCGCGCCGCCTGGCTGGAGCGGCAGGGCATCGCGTGGCAGGGCGAGCGGGTGGTCTCCCTGTTCTGCTACGAGCCGCCGGCGCTGGCGGCCTTGCTGGCGCAGTTCGAGCAGGCGGCCGAGCCGACCCGGCTGCTGGTC
>NZ_JBFUIU010000191.1:0-12990 GCF_056401695.1 Variovorax sp. P4_D9 | reverse complement strand
ACCTGGTCCGGATGCAACCGAGGATTGAGCGTGTGCAGCACGGCGCCGGAACCCGACACCGCGTAGTACAGCTCCATGTGGCGGTAGCCGTTCCATGCGAGCGTTGCAACGCGATCGCCGAAGCGAATGCCATTCGCGGCCAGCGCGTTGGCCATGCGGCGCGCGCGCTGGGCGAGGTCGCCGTACGTCTGGCGATGCAGGTCGCCTTCGACGCGGCGCGAGACGATTTCCTGGTCGCCGTGGTGACGCTCCGCATGATTGAGGAGGGTCGAAATCAGCAGCGGCTGCTGCATCATGTTTGCGTTCATGGTGGGTGCCGTGGGCGTGGCTTGTGGAGCAGTGTCTTGGGTTAGGGCGGTGGCTGTCATTGGTGTCTTCAATCTGTGCTTATGCGGCGGCGAAAATGTATGGGTCCGGCAGATGAGGCTGCCCTCTCACCGAGGCAGTTCCCGCAGACTGCGGCACTCATTCGATGTGGCGAACCAAGGCGACGTTGCCGAGCAGCATGTTGCGGTCGATGTGCGCGGACACGTGGATCACGAGCAAGGTGATCAACACGCCATGCGGTTTGTCTTTCCAGCGCATGTTTGTCCTCTTGATGTTGTCGGCTGCGCCGAAGCGCATGGCGCAGCCCGCCGCCGTGGGCCCGCGGCCCCACACGGACCCGCGGGCCGGCGGACTCAGACGCTGAAGCTGCTCACGTCGACCGGCTTGACGCCGTTGGCGCGGCAGAAGTTCAAGTAGCGCTCGACCATCGACTTCCAGTTCTCGATGGCGAGCACCGCACCCTCGGGGCTCATGAGGTCCCAGTCGCCCTGGACGATGTTGAGCGTGATGACCTCGTCGTCGCCCACGCTGATGGGCGTGTGACGCGAGCCGGCGGTCTCGAAGACGAAGCTGCCGGGGCCGGCGACCCAGTCGTGCTCGATGTACTTCCAGCGGCCGGCGATCGTCCAGACCGCCACCGTGCCCGAGTGGTGGTGCATCGGCAGCGCGATGTTGGGGGGCGCCTTCAGCAGCGCGGTCCACTCGCCGCGGATCGGGTCGACCTTGATGAGCTTCAGGAAGACATTGTCGGCGTAGGGCACGAAGGGCATCCAGGGCAGCGACTCGACGTCAATCAGGGCGGTATCGATGGTTTCGTAGAACATGGTCATGTGGTCTCTCTTGGTGGGTATGGAGGAGGTGGTGAGGGGACGGGCAGCGTTGCGGCGGAGATCGACTTCGCCGAAGAACTCGAGCAGGCGCTCGACGACCCAGGCGGGCCGTTCCTCGGGGATCCAGTGGCCGCAGCCTTCGGCCACGCCGCCGCGCACGTCGCAAGCGACGCGCTGCCACGAGTCCATCGCGTACAGGCCGCGGCCGACGTTGGGCGCGCCGCCGCCGTACACGAGGATCGGCATCGCGAGCTTGCCCTGCTTGATGAAGACCTGGTTGTCCTTGGCGTCCTGCGCCCACTGCCGGTAGTAGTTGAAGCCGGAGCGCATCGCGCCGGGCTGGGTGTAGGTGCGCAGGTACTCGCGCTGCGCCTCCTCGGAGATGGCGTCGGGGCGCGCGCCGCCCTTGCGGTACATGTAGCGCAGGTAGAGATCTTCGCGGCCGGCCACCAGCGCCTCGGGCAGGTCGGCCTCGGCGTGGAAGCCGAAGTGCCAGCGGCCGAGCGCGGTGAGCACCGAGCCGTCGCCCGGCACCGGGGCGTCGAAGATCGCCATCGACGTCACCGCGTCGCGGTGCTGGGCGGCCAGCGCATAGGCCACCGGGCCGCCCCAGTCGTGCGCCGCGACGTGGAACTGCTTTTCGCCGAGCACGTCGTGCATCAGGCGCCAGATGTCGTTCGCGACGGTCTTGGTGTCGTAGCCCTCGGCGGGCCGCGACGATTCGCCGAGGCCCCGCAGGTCCACCGCGACGACGCGGTAGCGCTGCATCAGCCCGGGCAGCACGTCGCGCCACATGTACCAGGTCTGCGGCCAGCCGTGCAGGAACACGATGGCCGGGCCCTGCCCGCCGCTGACGTAGTGCAGTCGCACGTCGCCGAGGTCGGCATAGTCGTGCTTCAGGTTCAGTTCGAGTGCGCGGTCCATAGCTGTCTCCTTCAGAACGGCCGGTCGCCAACGATGGTGGCGCGGTTCATCTTGCGATGGCACGGCGCGTAATCCATCACCGCGTAGTGCTGTGTGCAGCGGTTGTCCCAGATCGCCACGTCATTGGCCTGCCAGCGCCAGCGCAACTGGTACTCGGGAATGCAGGCCTGGCTGATCAGGTACTGCAGCAACTGGGACGCACCGGGGTGCCAGTCCTGGCCAAAGCGGACATTCCTGGCGTTGTGGAAGTTGGTCAGGTGCGTGGTGAAGGCGCCGACGAGCAGGCTTTTCCTGCCGGTCACCGGATGCGTGCGAACGACCGGATGCTCAGGGTCGGGGAAGCGCTCCTTCATCGCCAGGCGGTCGTCGATCGGCTTGGCCGCCATGAACACCGATTCCATGCTGTGGCGCGCACGCAGGTCGGCGATGGTCTCCTTGATGTGCTCGGGCAGCCGCTCGTAGGCCAGTTCCATGTTGGCCCACATCGTGTCGCCGCCCACCGGCGGGCATTCGACGCAACGCAGCACCGCGCCCATCGGCGGGCACTCGCGCCAGGTGGCATCGGTGTGCCAGGAGTTCTCGTAGCGCTCCGGCGGGCTGTCGGGCGTCTTCCAGATCTTTATGATGCCGGGCTCGCCCTCGGCGCTGTTGACCAGCGGATGGTCTTCGAGCTCGCCGAAGTGGCGCGCGAAGGCGGCGTGTTCGGCGTCGGTGATCTGCTGGTTGCGCAGGAACAGCACCTTGTGCTCGAGCAGCAGCGCCTTGATCTCCTGGGCCAGGGGCGAATTGCGCGAGGCCTCGGCCAGGCTGACGTCCTGGATCTCGGCGCCCAGGGCGCAGGTCAGCGGAATGACTTTCATCGTGTGTCTCCAATCGGGGTCGGTGGGCGCCGGCCCTTGCCGGACCGGTCAGTCGCCGGAGTCTCATCGCGGCGTGAGTGGAATTGTGTGCTCCGTCGACCGGCGTGACTTGACGTTTCGGGGATTTCGTTTGACATTTCGGGGAAGGAAGCCGAGCATTATTTCGGGAAAGGGGCCCGAGCCCATGACGATCCTGGTACGCGCCGCGACGCTGACGAACTTCGAGCAGGTGGCGTCGGCCTGCGGGCTTGATGCGCGGGGGCTGCTGGGCGAGGCCGGGCTGCCCGCGCAAAGCCTGGCCGACCCCGACCTGATGGTGCCGGCGGCCGCCGTGGGCGCGCTGCTCGAACTGGCGGCGCAGCGCGCGGGCGAGCCCGCCTTCGGCCTGCGCATGGCCGCCTCGCGGCGCCTGTCCAACCTCGGGCCGCTGGGCCTGCTGTTGCGGGACCAGCCGACGCTGCGGCAGGCCCTCGAGGCGCTGATCGCACGTATCCACCTGCACAACGAGGCGATGTCGGTCTCGGTCGTGCCGGAGGGTCCGATCGTCGCCATTCGTGAGGAGATGGTGTACGAGGGCGGGCAGTCGGTGCGCCAGCCGATCGAACTTGCAATGGGCACCACCTTCCGCCTGCTCGGCATCTTCCTCGGCGAGGGCTGGCGTCCGCGCCTGGTGACCTTCCGCCACCCCGCGCCGCCGAGCAGGGCCTGGCACCGGCACGTGTTCGGCGATTCGGTCGCGTTCGGCGAGGAGTTCAACGAGATCGTCTGCAACGCGGCCGATCTGGAGGCACCGAACCCGGGCGCGGATCCGGTGATGGCGCGCTATTCGAAGCGGCTGCTGGAGCGCGATTCGGGCAAGAGCCCGTCGATGTCGGACCGAGTCCGTCGCCTGATCGTGCTGCTGATGCCGCGCGGCCATTGCCGGGTGGAGACCGTCGCCCAGCACCTGGGAGTCGACCGCAAGACCGTCGCCAACCACCTGGCTGCGGAGAAGACCACCTTCAGCATCCTGGTCGACACGATGCGGCGCGAACTGCTGGCCCACTACCTGCGGGACGCCTCGCGGCCGCTGTCGGACGTGGCCACGCTCCTCGGGTTCTCGGAACTCAGCGCGTTCTCGCGCTGGCATCGGCGGCAGTTCGGCGTGGCGGCGCGAACCCGTCGCGCGGGCGTTGCGCCGGGTCCTTGAAATTCCCCGGCGCCCCGTCTTCTGACAAGCACTTGCGATCACGCGTGCTGTACTGCCATGCACCGGAGTGTCGAGTGGTACCCGCGGCGCTTCTGCTTCATGCACGGCGCGCCCGCCGATGTCTCAATGCACCGTCGGGTGCTCGGGCAGGCCGAATTCGGCAGAGACTTCAACGGCATCGTCCGGACCAGCGCCGATCTCGACATCCCACATCGCCTCGGCGGACTCAGTCGTGGCCGGCTACATCCGGCAGCAACTTACTTCTCGCCACTGGACTTGGCCAGTTCGGTCCAGTGCGCGATCTCGACCTTGATCCGTTCGCGTACGGCCGTGCTGTTGCCGTCGAGGGGCCCTCGCAGCGTCAGGCTTCGGAGTTGCCCTTGTGCCGTCATCTGTTCTATTGCGGGGCGACGTTCGCCCATTCCCTTGGTGTCTGGAGGGTCAGCGATGGGGCCTCGGACTTGTCACCCGCCGTAACACAGCAGGCCAGCACTTCCGCGATTTCCTGGATGTCGCTGTCGATCAGCTGAAGGACCGGCATCCCGGGAAAGAGCTGCAATTGCGCCGCTGAAATAGAGGCTCGGTTCGCCCTGGCTGCCGGTGTCGACGCACGAAGAAACTCGCACCGTGAACGTTCAGCTGCGCCCCCAGGCGACGGAATTTTCGGCGTCGACGCACCAATGGCAACAAACCGAACAATTTCGCTCTTTTGCTGATTGCCCGAAGGGGGCGCCGCCGCCCAAACTGCATCGCTACACATTCACTGCGGGGCAATCATGCGAGGACTGCTTTTCTTTTGGATCGCTTCAGGCTCGGCGAGCAAAGCATCGTTGGGTGCCCCAGGAGCGAGTCCGACCACGGTCACGCGTGAGTGGCCTGGACGCTGTGCAAGGGGGCGTTGTTCATGATTTCCGTCATCAAGCAAGACTCCGCGTGGGAACCCGACCGAATGGCGAGTTTGGCTGAAACGTCGGCCCACACTCCGATGGGAAAGGTGTTGCGCAAGTTCTGGCATCCAATCGCGATCTCGAGCAGCGTCGCCGATGGCAAAGCCAAGGCCGTGCGCCTGCTCGGGGAAGACCTCGCGCTGTACCGGGGTCAGAGCGGCGCTGCCCACTTGGTCGCAAACCGGTGTGCCCATCGACTGACAAAGCTGCACACCGGCTGGGTCGAGGGCGAGCAGCTGCGCTGCATGTACCACGGCTGGAAGTACGACGCGACCGGACAATGCGTGGAGCGGCCCGCCGAACGCCCTGGCAGCGAAGCAGGTATCCGCATCAAGGCCTACCCGGTGCATGAATACTGCGGGCTCATCTTCGCCTGGCTCGGACAAGGCGAGCCACCTGCATTCGACTTGCCGCGCAAGGCCATATTCGAAAGGAACGACGTCCTGCTGTTCCGGCGCCAGGAGATCTGGCCCTGCAACTGGCTGCAGCATGCCGAAAACTCGCTCGATGCCCTGCATGTGAGCTTCGCCCACCAGACGGGAAGGGTTGGTGTTTTCGGGGAAGCAGTCACGACCATCATTCCGGAACTGAGCTACGAGGAGACGCTGGCCGGAATCCGCCAAACCGCCGTGCGCTCTGAGGGAGGAAAGTCTCATGTCCGCATCAGTGACTGGACATTTCCCTACGCCAACCATGTGTCGATCCCACCGATGAGGGCCGGCGCTCCGTGGATGGAGGTCTCGAACTGGATGGTGCCGATCGACGACACGCAGACCGCTCGCATCACACTGATCGCCGCGGAGAGCACCTCGCCGGAAGCCGATGCCGACCTGCGACGTTACTTCGACGACTGCGAAACCTACAACGCAGCAAACCACCATGACGAACTCTTCGCCGGCAAGTACCCGGAGGATCCGCTAATACGCCTGACGAGCGCACAGGACTATGTCGCCCTCATCGGCCAGGGAGCCATCGCGGATCGGGCGAATGAGCGACTCGGCTCATCGGACCGCGGCATTGCGATGTTGCGTCGGATTCTCAGGCGGGAAATGGAAGCAATCGGCTCCGGAAGGCCGACCAAGCAGTGGCGCCGGATCGAAGAGCCTTTGGCTCTCGTCAAATCGATCGACGCCGCGCGCGGCTGAACGAATTTCAGCGACGGCTGGCAATTGTGAGCCGCAACGCCCAACGCCAGACCCCAAGATTTTTAACAAAGGAGACAAACGTCATGACCACCGCTTTAGACTTGAGCCCGCGAGCCTACTTGCAGCCCTCTGCCTGGAAGGGCGAAGACCTTGCCACTCGTGACGACTGGATCGTTCATCTCGATGCCGACGACATTGCCGAACTCGAATCGGCTCTCGCGTTCGTGAAGTCGCGGGCCATCGAGATTCCCAAACTTTCCCGGAATGATTTCGTCATTCCCGGCCTCGTCAAAAAGTTGGATGCCGTCCTGCTGCATTTGGAAGAGGGGCGCGGTTTCGTCCTACTTCGCGGCCTGCCCATCGRCCGCTACTCGAAGGCGGAAGCGGCAATCATCTACTGGGGTATTGGGGCTCATCTCGGCCAGGCCTTTGCGCAGAATGCCCAGGGCGAAATGCTCGGCCACGTGCGCGATCTGGGTGCGAACTGGAACACCGAGATGCGCGCGCGCGGCTACCATACACGGTCGCATCTCCCGTTTCACAACGATTCCACGGATGTCGTCGGCTTGTTGTGCCTGCAAAAGGCGAAATCGGGCGGAGCCTCCCGGATCGTCAGTGCCGTCGCGATTCACAATGAATTCATGACCCGGCGTCCCGACCTGTGGGCGGTGATGTGCGAGCCCTTCTGCGTGGATCGTCGCGGCGAAGAAAACGTCGGACAAAAGCCGTATTACGTGACGCCCTGCTTCAACCATCTGGATGGCCGATTGTTCGTGCGCTACAACCGCACGTATATCGAATCTGCACAACGTTTCGCAGAGGTTCCGCGCCTGAGTCCGGCGCAGGTGGAAGCTTTGAATCTGATGGACTCCCTCTGTAGCGATCCGGCGTTCTACCTGGACATGTCTTTCGAGCCCGGCGACATGCAGTTTCTGAACAACTACGCGGTGTTGCATTCACGCGGCGACTATGAGGACTGGCCCGAGGTCGAACGCAAGCGGCACCTGCTGCGGCTATGGCTGCGGACGCCAGGCTTCAGCCGCTTGCCGGCGCCCTTCGCTGATCGCAATGCCGATATGACAGCCTGGCAGCAGCGCCCACGTCCTCCCGTGTTCGACGTCTCCGAAATCGAAGCCGAGCTTGCGCATTGAGCGGCAGCCTACAAACAAGGACTTCTCCATGAACATCGTGAACTTCTTGTCGCCTACACGGCGACATCTCCTGACGCTTTCTATGGCAATTGCGGCGACGGCGGCCCCTGGAATCAGCGCGGCGGAGGCGAAGTATCCAACTCGGCCGATCACGTTGATCGTTCCGTTCGGACCTGGGGGGGACGCCGACATCTTCGCGCGAGCGTTGTCCCACGAGCTCGGCGAAACCCTGGGGCAGCCGATTGTCATCGTGAACCGTGCCGGCGCCACCGGCATCGTCGGGACGGAAGCCGTAGCGCGCAGCAAGCCCGACGGTTACACCCTGGTCTTCGGCACTGCCGCGACCCACGCGCTGAACATGTCGACGTTCAAGACGCTGCCGTACCATCCGTTGAAAGACTTCGAACCTGTCGCATTGGTGGGAACCGTGCCGGTGATCCTGTACGCTCATCCTTCCATGCCGGGCAACGCGCGCGACTTCATTGCGAAACTCAAGGCCAATCCGAAGAAGTACTTCTACGGCGCCGCGGGCATGAGCATCAGTTACCTCAGCGTCGAGATGTTCATGAACATGGCCAAGGTATCGGCATCACATGTGTCCTACAAGGGCAACGGTGAGGCGGTGCAGGACCTCGTCGGCGGGCAAGTCCAGTTCATGGGAGGAACGCTCGGTCTGGGGCGGGAACTCGTCAAGGGGGGGAAGCTCAACGCCATCGCCGTCATGAGCGACAAGCGGCTCGCGGCCGCGCCCGAGGTCCCCACCTTGGCCGAAGCCACTTCGCTGCCGCTGGAAGTCGGCACGTGGAACGTCGTGATGGCACCTGCAGGAACACCGAAGGACGTTGTCGATCGCCTGAATGCAGCGCTGAACTCGGCCCTGAAGAAGCCCGCGATCCAGGAACGGCTTGCCGGGTACGGCATCAACCCCGTCATCGATTCAACGCCCGCAAGCACGGCGAAGTTTGTGGAAAGCGAAATCGCGAAATTTCATTCGGCGTTCAAGCTCTCCGGTGCCGAACCTGAATGACGCCTACACCGGTGTGAGCCAAGTCTCAGCGTGACACGGAACGATTCAGCTCGACGAGAAACTCCAGAAGCATCTCGTTGACCTGGTCGACGGCTTCTTCCGCCGCGCTATGGCCGACCCCGGGTAGCAGCACCTTCTTCTGCAGTCCGGGGAGATGGGTGTCGAGCTGGTCATAGAGACCACGAAGTTCGATTGCCTCGAGTGACGGGTCGGCGGCGCCACCGATGAACAGGCTCGGCTGGCGGACGACCGCGCCATCCAGGAAGGCTGTGATTTCCCAGTTGCGGTCGCGGCAGCGGTAGTAGTTCAAGGCACCGGTAAATCCTGTGCGCATGTACTCGTCGACGTAATAATCGATCGCCCGCGCGCTCAGCCATGAAGGGAACTCCTTCGGCTCGGTGAATGCATTGAGAATGGGCTCACCGGGCTCGAGGAACAGGCGCCAGCGTTCGGCGCCCACGGCACTTCCGGAGACCGAGTAGAAGATGCTGCGCAACGTCTTGCGCGTATCGCTTGCCAACTCGCGATCCGGCTTGCCGATCTGCCGGAAGTACAGGTGGTGGTACTCCCGGCCCTTCGCCATCGCCTGCAATCCGATGGTGGGTTTGACCCTTCCGCGCGGTGGCACCGGAGTGTTGAGCATCACGAGGCCACTGAAAAGATCGGGCCTCAGCATGGCTGCCGATTGAGCCACCCGCGCGCCCACGTCGTGTCCGACGAGGACCGCGGACGTTTCGCCCAGGGCCGCCAGCAATCCAACGATGTCTCCGACCGACTGACTGATGTCGTAGGCTTCAATGGGATCTGGCCGCTCGGTTTGCCCAAATCCCCGTTGATCGGGGACGACGACCCGAAAGCCCGCCTCGGCCAAGGCAACGATCTGGCGCCGCCACATGTACCAAAGGTATGGGAAACCATGCAACATAATGACAAGCGGTCCCTGGCCCTCGTCGATGTAGTGCATTCGAATGCCATTGACTTCAGCAAAGCAGTGATTGAATGCATCGGGGTCGTCAGCACCCGCCTGGGCCAATGCGCGCTTCCGACCGATCTGCATTACAGCGCTCGGGTTCATGTTTTTTCCATTTTTCATAAAGTTGGTCATTGCACGAAGTGAATTTCTACCGACGCAGTTTGGACAGCGACCGCCAGTCGGGCAACCGCCGAAATGGCGAAACTGTTCGCTTTGTTGCCTTTGATGCTGTGAGGCCGCCTGGAGCGCGCTTGCTGAGTGAGGCTGGCAGCCTGCATGCGATCGCGCGTCGCGGGTGAACGGCCTGCAACCTGGGCGCCGTTATGATTTGCCTCTTTGAACCAACCTGGAGCCAGTGCGCAATTCGCTGCTTAGAGAGACGACGCATAGGCGAGGAGGAGTCGGTTGCATGAAAGAGATGCTTGTCCGGCTGGCGATTACGCAGTCAGAACTGTTCAACGGCTGGCCGGATGAAGCCATTGCGCGCCTGATCCAGGACGCAGACGTCCTGGTGGTCGAGCCGGGCGCCTGCTTCCATCGCTCTGGGGATACGGCCAAGTACTTGTGCCTTGTGGTCTCCGGCTCCATGATCTTGTCGCTGGATATGCCATCGGGGTGCAGCTTCACCGCAGGGTTACAGCTCGCAGGCGATTTTCACGGCTTGGGGCCTGCGATCGCCCAACGGCCCCACACTACCACTGTCGTCTGCAAGGAACGGACGGTTCTCGTTCGAATCCCGGCCGACCAGCTGCGCGATCTGGTTGCCGGCAACGGACGCCTTTCGTTCTCCCTGTTCGCCGCTCTTGAAAGGCGACACCTTCAGGCGCTAAAGCTTCACGCCAGCGCTGCGGTCAACTCCACCCAGGCAAGAATCGCCGGCTTGCTGAAATCCATTAACGCACGTGGTGCCCGCCGCTCAAATACCGCGATCAATCTTTCGCAAGAGGAGATTGCGGCGATGCTGGGCACTCGACGCCAGGTTGTGAGTCGCGCTCTGCGAGAGATGGCAGCGGCCGGTGCGATCCACGTGCAGTATGGTCGGATCTCCATCGTCGATCGCGAAAAGCTCGACCGGATGGCGCCGGAGACCGAGTGATCAGGCGGCTTGCGATTGGGAAGCGACGCGGAGATCGCGGCGCAAGATCTTTCCCACAGTGGACTTTGGCAGCTCGGCGATGAACTCCACTACCTTTGGCACCTTGTAGGCGGCGAGGTTGTCCCTGCAATGCGCCAGCACAGCGCCCTCGGTCAACGCGTCGCCAGCGCTGCGCACGAAGAAGGCCTTGACCATTTCGCCGCTCCGAGCATCCGGAACGCCGGTCACTGCACATTCGGCGACACCCGGCAAGCGGGCGATGATTTCTTCGACGTCGTTCGGATAGGCGTTGAAGCCGGACACGAGCACCATGTCCTTCTTGCGGTCGCAGATCCGCACAAAGCCTCGCGCATCCATGAAGCCAATGTCGCCAGTGCGAAAGTAGCCTTCGCGCGTGAACGCCGCGGCAGTTGCCTCCGGTTGATTCCAGTACCCACGCATTACCTGCGGGCCTTTGGCGCAGATCTCGCCTTCGGAGTCGGTTGGCAGCGGCTCGCCTTGCTCATCGGCAATGACGACGTCGGTGGATGGCAACGGGAAGCCGATGGACCCGGTAAACGCCGCATTGGCCCACGAATTGATCGTAACCACGGGCGCCGTCTCGCTCAGACCATAGTCTTCCATGATGTGCCGTCCGCTGCGGGCGTGCCAGGCATCCGAAACAGCGCTCTGGATGGCGCTACCGCCGCCGATCGCCAGTTTGATCTGGCGGAAGTCGACTTCCTTGAGCTGCGGCTGTGCCAGCAACCCGGCGAAGTTTTCATCTCTCGTGGATGACGTGCGAGCCGACCTTGCCGAAAGCTACCTCGAAGGCAACAAGGGCCGCCCCACCGATGTCGCGGATCTGCTCGGATTCTCGGCGCTCAGCGCCTTCTCGCGCTGGCACAAACGGCACTTCGGCTTCACGCTGACGGAAAGGCGCAGCGGCAAGTAGGCCTCGGGCAGTCGGCCTGCCGGCAACACGCGCCCCGCGCCGGACAGCTGTGTCTCGATCTTCCGCCCTCAGCGGACGAGTGTTCGTTTGCGGAGGACGATCAGGGATCCCCGCTCCGACGCGCCAATCCCATGACGCCAGGTGAGCTGGACGAACACATCAACAATCTGTACTAGAAAAGCGCATGCTGTGGCGCACAGGGTGCGCCGGAGCCGAAGGCGGGCCATGTTGGGGCAGCACCGATGCCCCGAGGAGTGGTGAAATGAAGATGCTTGCTTTGATGGTTGCAATGACCATTGGCCAGTTGCTGGCCCTGAGCGCTCAGGCGCAGACCATGGGCACCGACGACAAGGCGGCCGCACGCGCTGAGCGGAAGAAGGAAGGCGCGGAAGCGTCGAAAGGCCCGCAGATGGGCGAAGGCACCCCGATCCCGGAAGCGAAGCCGAAGGCCTCGGCCGAAGAACGCGCCGCCGCACGTCCGCCTCGCAAGGCCACCGGGGCAGAAGCCGCCCGGGGGCCGCAAATGGGCGAAGCCGAGCCGCCGCGCGTGACCGCGCCAAAAGTGTCGAGCACCGATCGTTCAACGGCGCGTAAGGCCCGCCAGTCGGAAGCCGCTAGAGCCAACAAGGCAGGCGAAATCAAGTCGAAGGGCSAAACGAGCTACTGAASGGGYGCGKTGGCCTGATGGCTGGCGCGAAGCTCCTGCGCCGCGGTCCCGCCGACCCCGCCCTCGCCGGCCGAGGAGATACGTCAGCRCGTGCGCGGYGCCGAGGCCSGCGGAGAYGCTGCAGKGCAAMCGCTKCGATGGGCGCGAACTGCGAACTAATCGCTGAGCAGCGCTCGGCTGGGACGCMGYGTATACGGCTCGGGGCCTTGATCGATAGGAYGGGCCYCGSCGKCGTCCGCGGCTGTACAGCTCCGCAGCCTTGACTCCTTGTTTCCTTGGGCACCTTGGCACCTTGGCACCTTGGCACCTTGGCASCTTGGCASCTTGGCAGCGYCCTAGCGTGTCCCGAACGGTCATYCGAATGTCCCGTCGGATCAAGCGTCCGATCGCAGRCAGGGCCACACTYACCWGCATGCCTAAGCCCTCACGCACACGCAACGCGCATTTCGACGACAACCACGCGGCCTYCGTCAGCCGAYCAGGTSGAGGAGCTGCKCAKCGCCGAGTATCCGACGCCCAAGGACGTGSCATGARRTACAGCCCMGAGCAGCAGGACGTGCTGACCCGCATCGCGAGCAACGTCGGCCAGATCACSTTSCTGTCGAAGGCGCTCCACCGCCCRGAGGCAGACAAAGSGCTGCTGCGCTCGCGCCGCCRCTTCTGCGCGCGGTGCCTGCGCGAGCTAAGCTTCTGCAGACATAATTTTGTGAAATTGGGACAGGTGACGGTACATGCATAACTTGGCGCGAAGTGCCAGCCTTACTGACTATGAGCACGTTGCCCGTTCAGTGGGGCTCGATCCGTTTCGGATGCTGCGGTTGGCCAAGCTGCCGGCCACGGTGCTCGACGATCCGAACATGATGATCAGTGCCGATTCGGTTGGGTGGCTGCTGGAGGAGTCGGCACGCTTGTCCGGCCAA
>NZ_JBFUIU010000190.1:0-13018 GCF_056401695.1 Variovorax sp. P4_D9 | reverse complement strand
CCATTGACTTTTCGGTCATCCCGGCGCTGCCGTTCACCTTGTAGCGCATCCCTGTTTCTTCGGGAGCGCCTGGCCCGCGTGCGAGCTTGGGATGCTCAATAGGGCGAGCGTGTTTCTGTGCCAGCGGGAGGCGCCACGCGCGTGGGCGGTTTGCCAAGGAGTTAAGGAAATCCCGTTTTAGCTAAACGGGTCTCGCTCGGGTAGTCCCACATAGCATCTGTTGCGCTTCAGACTTGAAACCGCCATGACGCGTCGGCCCCGTATACAAGATTACAGATGTAAGACTTCAATCCTTGTCGCAAGCTCGAGCAGTAAATAACATCGGCGCCACCCCACCAACGGCTCGATGCCAGGAGTGAAGCATGACCAAGGTTATTGACCGTCGCAGCGGCTTGCATCGTTTTCCATGTCTTCCCTGATTTCTTCGACGGAGGGCCTCGAAAAGCTTCGCGAGGAAGGCGGCATAACCCTCTATCGAGGTGCGACAGAGGCCGACGGCTCGTCGCTGCTGACCGTCGCCGTCACGGGCGATGTGGTCGACGAGGGACGAAGACGACTCGAGCGCGAGTTCACCCAGCGCGACTTGCTGCATGAAGAATGGTCGGCCCGACCGGTCGCGCTGGCGTAGAAGAAAGTGAATCCGTTCCAAACGTGACGGTAAAAGTGTGACTGCCCGTGGTCTGAAGAGCCTTGTGCGCGGCGAAGCCGCATCCAGCAAGGGGTTGGCCACTTTGGAAAGTAAATGTGATACCGCTGTTCCGGAATCGCCCGAGTCGCGCGCACCTTTGTTGGGAGCGAGTTCATGCTGAGCATCATCGACGAACAGCAACTGTTCGCCATCGTCACGCTGGAGAGCCGAGACTTAGATGCAGAACGCAAGCGAACAGGGCGTTTGCAGAGGCGCAGCACCGCCGGACCGGCTTCCAGGCGAAGCCACCAGATCGAACGTCGACCGATTGAACAGTCGGACCCGTCTGCCCAGTTTGGGGCTGAAGCCCTCAAGCTGCGAAGCACCTCGTGGGCGTGTTGCGTCCACCGGCGTCGAGAAGCGGGGCGCGAAACTCCTCATGGTTCAACACCTTACGCAGCGCTCGAAGCATTAGATTCGCGAAGTATCGAATTTGCTTTGCGCGGTTGCGAAGTACCGGATTTACTTTCTTTCATGCGACGGTAAATCTGTGACTACGAGAGCAGCCGCCAGAGGCAAACGGCGCGCGTGGCCGGTATCGGATTTACTTTCTTCTACGCCGGATGCGCCTGGCGGCAACGAGATCGCGCAGGCGTGAGCGAAGCTCGGCATCGGGCACCGCGTCATCGGCTGCGAGATCGGACAGCTCCAACATCAGTTGCTGGTACTGCCGCGCCCAATCGACCGAGGCGGCAACACCGTCGGCACAGTGGCGCCACAGGTCGGCCACTCGGCGCTGGAACATGAAGATGATCTGATCGGTGGCCGTGAGCAGGCAGTACGCAGGAAGCAGCTCACCCCGAGCGTACGCGCCGGCTCCCTGATCCTGGCGCTGACCGACGGGGGCCGCCCGGGCGCGTCGATGAGACCTATGTGAGGATCCGCGGGAAGTGGACCTATCTCTATCGTGCCGTCGATCGAGAAGGCCAGACGGTCGACTTTCGCCTGAGCGCCAACCGCGATGTGAAGGCAGCCAAGGCATTCTTTCGCAAGGCGCTGAAGATCCAAGGGCGACCTCCGGTGAGTATCACGCTGGACGGCTACGCCGCCTCGCATCGCGCAATGCGGGAGTTGCCCGCGCAGAGCCCTCGCTGGAAAGACACTCGGCTGCGATCGTCGCGATACTTGAACAATATGGTCGAGCAAGACCATCGAGGCGTGAAGTCGCGCATCAAGCCCATGCTCGGCTTCAAGGTCTTCGATTGCGCGGCGGTGACGATCGCCGGCGTCGAGCTGCTGCATCGCATCCGCAAAGGCCAGTTCAATCTGGGCCGCTTGCGGGTGAAAGGGCAAGCTGCGCCCACAATCTGGAACGCCGTGCTCTCGGCCTGATCACGCCGAGAGCACGCCGATGTGACCCGACCACGTCGAATATTTGCACCAGAGCCCCTCGATGCCCAACCGGCCCTGCACCGATTTCACGGCGCCGGACTCGGCCGTCGAATAGACCAGCACCGGGCCGGATTCGAGGAGCGGCGCAGCCCAGGCCAGCGCCTCGGCCGCGACGTCGACGCCGGCCGCGATGCGCAAGGGATCGACCCCCAGCGCGGGCCGGCCGGAAACGATGAATGCTGCACCTGCCTGTTGGTGGCGAGCGAACAGCTGCCCGACACCACGGCCCGCAGCCCGCCCGCCGCCGGCAGAGCGCTCGCGCTGACCGATGGCGCGATGCCGAAGTTCTGCGGCAGCCCGATCGCCACGCCCGAACCGGCCGTGACCAGCGGCATGCGCGCCAGCGCCGGGCCCAGGCGCAGCAGGTCGTCGTTCGAGACCGCATCGACGATCGCGATGCCGACGCCTTCGGCACGCAGCTGCGAGATGCGCTCGCCGATCGCTTCAGCGCCACGCGCGACGGCGACGTGGTCGATCAGCCCCACCTTGCGCCGCGTCTGCGCCTGCAGCACGCGCACCAGGTTGGCATCGGTCATCGGCGTGAGCGGATGGTTTTGCATGCCGCTCTCGTTGAGCAGCACCTCGTCGGCGAACAGGTAGCCCTTGAACACGGTGCGCTTGTTGTCGGGGAAGGCCGGTGTGGCGACGGTGAAGTCGGTGCCCAGCGCATCCATCAGCGCTTCGGTCACCGGCCCGATGTTGCCCTCAGGCGTGCTGTCGAAGGTGGAGCAGTACTTGAAATAGATCTGCCGCAGGCCGAATTCCGCACCCGGGCGACCACCTCCTGCACCAACAGTTCCGGGCTCGCGAACACCGGCAGCCCCAGTTGGTCGGCCAGCGGTTCGCCCAAGTGCGCCAACGAGGCTTGCGCCAGGACGATGCGATCGACGCGCGGCGCCAACTCTGCCGCAGCCTCGCGCACGAGGCGATCGTGCAGGTCACGCCGGTTACTGGCCAGGGCGTCGAATGCCGCCGCGCACAGGACGCTCTCCGCCGGGATATCCCGGCCCGCGCTCTGGGCGTGCGCAGCCAGCAGTGCCCGGCTCGGTGCGACCGTCGACGAGGTCGTGCAGATCAGACCGACGCGGCCTGGCGCGCTCGCCACGCGGGCGTAGAGGGGATCGTCGATCTTGAGGATCGGCACACTCACCGTCTGGCGCGCGGTATCGATGGCCGGCGAGGTCGACGAGCACGTGAAAACGATCAGCTCGGCACCCGCATCGGCCGCCACTTGTGAGAGGGTGACGATGCGGCGCGTGATGCCGCTGGAAGGACCTTGCCGGATCAGATCCTGCGGGCACTTTCGTCCAGCATGTGAAAGCAGTCTGCGTCTGGCAGTTCCGACTGGAAGCGCGGACGGAAACGCTCGACCAGCATCGCGACGGTATGGATGAAGGCAATGCGCCGGATCATGGAAGCCCTTCGGATGGTCAACGGCTCAGACAGCGGCGGTGACCAGAATCTCCACCAGCAAGTCGGGGTGTCCCAGCTTGGACTCGCCGGTGGCGCGTGCCGGGCCAGCGCCTTTGGGCACCCACGCGTCCCACACCTCGTTCATGCCCGCGAAATCGCGCTCGATGTCCTTCAACCAGATCTGCACCGACAGCATGCGCGTCTTGTCGATGCCGGCCTTGGCGAGGTGGGTGTCGATCTTCTCGAGCACTTGGCGGGTCTGGCCCTGGATGTCCAACGTGCCGTCCTGCGCGGTGACGCCCGTCATATAGGCGACGCCGTTGTGCACGACCAGGCGGCTGAGGCGATGGGTGGGTTCGATGCGGGTGATGTCGGTCATTGGTGCGATCTGAAGGTGTTGAAAAAATGGAATCAAAGTGCGGCCAGCTCTTCGAGCGTGATCGGCTTGATGGGAGCGCGGATGCGGTAGTGGCCGACCTCGGCCGGAGGAACACCGCGCTCATGCGCGATGACCTCGGTGACCGTGAGGCCGCAAAGGCGGCCCTGGCAGGGGCCCATGCCGCAGCGCGTGAAGGCTTTGGCCTGGCTCGGCCCCTGGCAACCGAGGGCAACCGATCGGCGCAGGTCGCCGGCCGAGACTTCCTCGCAGCGGCAGGCGATCACGTCGTCGGCCGGCACGCGATGCTGGATCTTGGGACGGTAAAGCGTATCGAGGAAAGGCCGGATGTGCAGCTGGCGACGAAGCGCCGAGCGCAGCGGCTCGGCCTGACGGTCGCGTTCGAGTTCGGACACGCGCCCGGCATCGTGCGCCGCGGCCAGGCCGGCGAGCTGCCCTTGCAAGGCCGCTGCCAATCCGCCGGCGATCCCCCGCCCATCCCCGGCGATCAGGAAGCTGTCCAGCGCGAGGCGGCCCCACGCATCGGCCGCCGGCACCCAGCACAGCTGCTGGTCGTCCCAACGGTGCGCCAGGCGCAGCGAGGCCGTGATCTGGTTGTTCGGCACCACGCCCTGGTGAAGCAGTACGAGATCGGTCTGCACGCGGTGCGACGTGGCTCCCATACGAAAGCGCAGGGCCGTGGCCCGTTCGCCRCCTTCCACGGCGAGGTCGGTTGCGCCGCGGTAGTAGGGGATGCCGGCGCTCCGGATGCTGCGGATCAGGCCCAGGCCTTTCCTCACGTCGCGCCATCCGGCCAGTGCGCCGCCGAGATGGCGCAGGGCCCGCAGGTAGTCGCCGCGCTGCGTGGTGTCGACGATGGCGCCGATGCGCACACCGGCCCGCAAGTACTGCCAGGCCAGCAAATACAGCAACGGTCCGCAGCCGGCCAGCACGACCGGCTGCGATGGCGCCACGCCGGCGCTCTTGAGAAGGATTTGCGCGGCCCCGGCCGTCATCACGCCGGGCAGCGTCCAGCCCGGAATCGGAAACGGCCGCTCCATGGCACCGGTGCACAGGATGACCTGGCCGGCCGTCATGGACTGGGATCGCCCATCCTTCAAGTACTGAATGACGCGATCGCGGGAGATGTTCCAGACGGCCGCGCCGCCCACGTGCCGCGCCGTCGATTGCGCGAAGCGCTCCACCAGCGCTCGGCCAGCGCCGTAGTCGTCCCCGAGCACTTGCAGCCGATCGACCCCGGCCCGCGTGACGTCGCGGTAGATCTGGCCGCCCGGATGCGCCTGCTCGTCGAGCAGCGCGACCGACAGCCCCAGTTCGGCCGCGGCGGCGGCCGCTGCGAGACCCGCCGGGCCCGCCCCCACGACGGCGACATCTACCGCGCCGTCCACCGCGTCAAGCTGCATGGCTGTCCTCGGTGGTGTTCTCGTTGCCGCCGCCGCTGGTCGTGCGGATGGCTTCCCAGCTGCGGGCGCCTTCCTGCGAGCGGATCTTCATGCCCGGCTGAACCGGCACGAGGCAGGCCTGGCGATTGGCCACGCCGTTGATCTCCAGCAGACATTCGAAGCAAACGCCCATCATGCAGTAGGGAGCACGTGGCGCACCCGACACGGGCGTGGAGCGAAAGCGCGACACACCGGCCGCCAGCAAGGCGGCAGCCACCGAGCGCTGGCCGAGCACCGCAAGGCGGCGACCGTCGAACTCGACATCGATGAAGGGCTCGGTGGCGCCCGAGATCGGGCGAAAGAGCGGTTCAGTGGGCATGGTGGTGATCCAGGGGCTGGGGCTGTGTCGGATGGTCCGCGGCGGGAAAGCGATCGCCCCGAAAGGCGTCCAGCTCCTCGGGCGCGGCTGCGCCGTCGATCCACGGGGCGATGCGAAAGGCATGGGCCGCGGCCAGAGTCACGCCGCTGTGGCACGTGACGACGTAGGCGCCTGGGCAGGATTTCGATTCCTGGTAGATCGGATAGCCGTCCGGCGTCATCACCCGCAACGCGCCCCATACCCGAACCACATTGAGTTGGCCGAGCATGGGAAAACTGGCGACGGCGCGGCGCGCGAACTCGGCCAGGGTGCTGGTTGTCGTGCTGTCGTCAAAGCCCGCATCTTCCATGGACTCCCCGATCTGGATGCCGCCCTCGTCGGTCTGCCGGATATGGCCCGTGGGATAGTCGAAGAGCTTCTCGGTGCGCTCGGTGACGATCAATTGCCCGCGATTCGGCCGCACCGGCGCATGAAGGCCGACTTGACCGGCCAGGCGCGCATTGCCCAGCCCCGCGGCCAATACGAGCTTGGGCGCGCGAAACTGCTGGCCGCGGACGTGCGCCGTGAACAGGCCGTCTGCGTGCGTGATGCGCTCCACCCCGTGGCCTGTCTTCAGCATCACGCCTCGCTGGGTGCACGCGGTGTGCAGGGCGCGCAGCAGCTTGAGCGGATTGACATGTCCGTCCATCGGCGAGTAGCTGGCGCCGATCACCTTCGGTCCGACGTGGGGCAATCGCTGCAGCAGGGCCGCGCGGTCCAGGATCTCGAACGGGTAGTCGCCGCCCACCTCATCGCGCACCGCGGCAAGCCGCTCGCTGCGCGCCTCGAGTTCGGCCTCGGAAAAGCAGAGGTTGAAGGCGCCGGTCTGCTTGGCCTGGACATCGATGCCGGTCTCGCCCTGAAGTCGCGCCGCCAGCGTGGGCCACTGCCGGGCGGACTCCCGGGTCCAGCGCGCATAGTGCGGAACGCCGCGGCCCTTGCCGTGAACCCAGATCAAGCCGAAGTTCCCGCGCGAGGCGCGAAACGCATCGTCGCCTTCGTCCAGGACCGTGATGTTCTTGCCGAGCTGGCCCAGCCCATAGGCCACTGCCGTGCCGACCAAGCCGCCGCCAATCACGATTACATCGCTCGAAAACATGTATGCCTTTGGTGCCGGTTATCGCGATGCTGCAGATGCAGAGCCGTCGGCCGCGAGTATCGGCATGCGGGCTCATGCAGTCCAATATCAATCGAGGGGTCGGTCATTCAGAATTGACATACGCCCACTTCATCGTCGTACTCGCATGCTCACCTAAAAATCAGCGACCTTGCCCCATGCTGAGCCGCTGAACCGCTCCGGCCGGTACGGTATGGGATCCACGATCGGTTCGGCACCGGTGGCAAGGTCCGCGATCAGGTGGCCAGCCCCAGGGCCGATTCCGAAGCCGTGTCCGGAAAAGCCCGCAGCCAGGATGAAGCCCGGTATGGACGGCACTTCGCCGATGCCGGGAACACCGTCGGGCGTGCTGTCGACGAAGCCGGCCCAGGCGTGCGTGATCTTGGCGTCGCGAAACTGGGGCAGCAGTTCGACGGCGCGGCGGTGGGTCTCCCTGATCGTGGACAAACAGGGCTTCGGATCGAGGATGCGCACCCGCTCCATCGGTGTCGGCGCATCAAGCCGCCACCGCTTCAGCGTTTCGTGGCCACCACGAATGCCTTGCAGGCCTCCCGGCAGAAGGCTGCGCCAGCGCTTGGCGAACATGGGCAAGAATTGCGGGGCGAAGCGCATGAACTGCGGCGTCACGTCCACGCGTGCGCGGCCGCTGATGGCCAAGGCGTAGCGTCCGTCGTTGCGGCGCGTGGCGGACACGCCCCCGGTAAACACCACGGCATCCGGCAGGCGATCCTCCACAGGCGCCACGCTAAGGATGGATTGGCGTATCGAGGCCTGGGGAAATCGGATGCCGAGCTGCCGGCAGAACGAGGAGGCCCAGGCGCCACCGGCGAGCACGGCGGTCCTGGTCTTGATGACCCCAGCTTCCGTGATGACACCGCTGACCCGTCCGCCTTCCGTCTCGATGCCGCGGGCCGCGCAATTCTGGTGGACGCTGCCCCCGAGCTTGATAAGGGCAGCTGCCACGGCCGGCGCAGCCTTGCCAGGATCGGCGGTGCCATCGGTGGACGAGAAGACGCCGCCTTTCCAGGCGCGGCCGGTCGCTTGCCCGCGCTGGGCGGCCTGCCGGCTGTTGAGCATGTAGGTTGTCACTCCGGCGGTCTTCGCAAAATCACGCCAGCTGGACCAACGGGACAACTCAGCCTCGTCGTTGCTGAGATACAAGAGCCCGCAGCGATGAAAACCGGTGTCTTCACCGCTTTCGGCCGCAAATCGTTCCCAGAGATCGAGACTCTTGCTCGCCAACGGCAGTTCGCGAGCGTCGCGGTTCTGCTGCCGGCACCAGCCCCAATTGCGGCTGGACTGCTCGGCGCCGATCCTCCCCTTCTCGACCAAGGCGACCGAAACGCCGCGCTGGGCCAGGTAGTAGGCGGTAAAGACACCGATGATGCCGCCGCCGATCACGACGACGTCAGCCGAGGCCGGCAGCGTGGGCGAAGTTTGGATGTGGTGCAGCGGAGGGGACATGATGAATCTCGCTCGTCGTTTCAGGGCTGAACGCTTTGGACCACGTAGAACTTCGCCACGCGATCGCTGCTTTCCCATCCGATCGGCGCGCCCTGGGGTACGAAAAGCGCATCGCCCGTCCCCACCGACAGCACGCTGCCATCGGGGTATGCGAATCGCACGCCGCCGGCCAGCAGGTACATGAACTCGTTGAGGCGATGCGGGCGAACGACGCGGTGGTAGGGCGTCGAATCCCAGGTGCCCGCGCGGTACTCCGCCTGCTCGTCGGTGAAGACGTTGTCGCTGCGGCACTGAGGGGTCAAGCCCAGCAGCGTCTCGGCCGGGGGCGGCGTGGACGCCTTGAAGGCGGCGTCGGCGCGCAGTGGCGTGATGCCGGAGTTGCTCGGCCCCTCTGCCGCTGCCGCGCAGGACACGAACAACGTGCGCGATGTTGCCAGTATGCGAACTGCTGTCCCGCGGGCGATGACGGCCCCTTCACCGCGGCCAAGCACGAGCGGTGCCGCGTCGGCCGCCGTCAGGCTGAGCTCTCCGGCCATGACGACGATGGTCTCGGTGTGGGGAAAGCTCGGGACATCGACTTCACCGATGAAGCTGACCCGAGCGGCGATCATCGCATTCTGTCCTTCCCAGGCGATTTCGCGGTTCCGAGCGAAAGGATCGTCCGTGCCGAAGGCGGCTCTGCGGAAAGAAGTCGAGAGGGGTGCGCCGTCGGCGCGATGCAGCACTATGGCCACGGTCATGATTGCTCCTGCGCGTTGCGCGATGTTTTCACTGAAAGCCTGTCAGTCGGTACTGGGTGCCGAGGCATCCTGGAAACCAAGAATGGCTTTGGTTTCCAGGTACTCCTCGAGACCTTCTATTCCGTATTCGCGGCCATTTCCCGAGCGCTTGTAGCCGCCGAACGGGGCATGGGGGTTCCAGGCCGGATAGTTGATGTGGACCTGCCCGGAGCGGATCCGCGCCGCGACGGCGCGCGCCGCGCCGAGGTCCTTGCCTTGCACATGGGCGCCCAGGCCGTAGACGGTGCCATTGGCGATCTCCACGGCCTCGTCCACGCTGTGGTAGGGGATCAGCGCGAGCACCGGCCCGAAGATCTCCTCCTGCGCGATCTGCATTTGAGGATGGACCGCGGTGAAGATGGTCGGTCGGCAGTAGAAGCCGCAGCTTAAAGCCTCTGGCCGTCTGAGGCCGCCACAAATGAGCCGCGCGCCTTCGGCGATTCCGATGCTGATCATTTCCTGCACCCGATTGAACTGCGCGCGATTCGCCACCGGGCCATGCGTGGTCTGCTGTGAACGCGGATCGCCCACGACGATGCTGGATGCCGCTTCGAGCGCGATCCGTTCGACCTCTTGCAGGCGCTCGCGGGGCACGATCATGCGAGTCGGAGCGCTGCAGGATTGGCCGACGTTGCGGAAGGCGGCCGCTACGCCTGCTGGTACGGCACGCGCCAGGTCCGCATCCGGCAGGATGAGGTTGGGCGACTTCCCGCCGAGTTCCTGGGCCAAGCGCTTCACCGTCGGGGCCGCCGCTTGGGCAACCAGGACGCCGGCCCGGGTCGAACCGGTGATCGAGATCATGTCCACGTCCGGATGCGCCGACAGCGCGGCGCCGACCTCCGGCCCATTGCCGCTCACCAGGTTGAACACGCCCGGCGGGATGCCGGGGTCGTGCACAACCTCGGCGAAGAGCAAGGCGCTCAGGGGCGACAGCTCGCTGGGCTTCAGGACAACCGTACATCCCGCTGCCAGGGCGGGGCCGACCTTGGCGGTGATCTGGTAGAGCGGCCAGTTCCATGGGGTGATCAGGCCGCACACGCCGATGGCCTCGCGCATGATGGCCATGTCCCCGCGATGGGTGACAAACGAATAACTGGCCAGATTGTCGCGGGCCACGCGGATGTGCTGCGCCGCAGACGGCACCTGTGTGCTGCGCGCAAAGCCAATGGCAGCGCCCATCTCCAACGAGATCGCTTGAGCGAACAGTTCCGCGCGCTCGAGGATCAGGGAGTGAACGCGATCAAGAAGCAAGGCCCTGCTCTTGGCAGAACTCACGGACCAAGTGGCGAAAGCGCGCCGCGCGGCGGCCACCGCCGCAGCGACGTCTTGCGCAGTTCCCAGCGCGATCTCCGCGACAGGCTCCTCGGTCGACGGGTCGATGACAGAGCTTCGAGCTTGCCCCTGGGGCACGACCCACTCGCCGTCGATGAACACGCGATCCAGGCGGCCGGCGCTCCTGAGGCGTTCGACGATGGAGGAGTTCATGGAGTCGGTCTTTCGGAAACGCGACGTGAGGGTTGTTCATTGCCATCCATAAAGGCGTGGCCACGGAGGCTTGGTAGTGCGGTGGGGTGCGTCATGATGGGGCTGAGGTCGGGCCTTTGGATGTCCAAAAGTTTAGGCTGCGCACCCCTCGCGCCGGTGCTTCAATGAGGGTCTTGCACAAAGCAGGCTGCGGTTGTGCGACTCGTTACAAGCAGATCCTGCCGTCGTGCATACGTCAGAGGCCTTCACATCGGACGCACTCAACGGGTTGCGGCCGCGCCCAGGACCAAGGCCAATACGCCATCAGAACCAGTCCCAGTGTTTGACCCGCAGGCGTCTCCGCTGACCGGGCGGACGGGCTGAAGCGTTCGGCTGGGCGGCGAAGTCGGCGGACCGAAGCGCACTTCTTTGAACAAGTACTTGTAGTAGTAGCCCTTCAACCGCGGCTGCGCCAGCGGCGCGTGCAGACCGCGTCGAGCAGGCACGCAGGCGCTCGCCGGCCGGCGTCCGTACCCAGCAGTCCTGGCAGGCGCCCATCAGGCAGAAGCCGGCGCGCGGCCCGTCGCCGAACTCGCTGTCGGCACCCGCCGGCCGTGGCTGAGCAGCGCCACCAGCAGCGTGTCGCCGGCCAGCTTGGTGGCGCGTAATGCCGTCGATCAGCAGCGTCAGCGCGGTCGGTCGGTTTCGGCCAGGCGCACGAAGCGGGCGGGCGGAAGCGACGCGGGGTGTCGGGACGAAAGCGCCTCTCAGCGCGGGTGGGGAAACAGCCGCTCGATCGGACAGTGCGTCTTTATGAACGGCGAGTTGATGACGATGTAGCTGAAGTACTTGGCGACGCCGATGTCGCGTTCGAGCAATTCCTCGATGACTTCCTGGTAGTGATTGACGTCGCGCGTCAGGACGCGCAACAGGTAGTCGTAGCCGCCGCTCACCAAGTGGCATTCGAGCACCTCGTCGACCTCGCGGATGGCGGCCTCGAAGCGAAGTCCTCGCGGTTGTGGTCATGCAGTGTGATCTCGGTGAACACGGTCAGCGTGTCGCCCAGCTTTTCAAGCCGCAGGTGCGCGCCGTAGCCGCCGATGTAGCCGGCCTGCGCCAGCCGCTTCACGCGGATCAGGCAGGGGCTGGGCGAAAGGCCCACCGCGTCCGCGAGATGCACGTTGGTCATGCGTCCGTTCTTTTGCAATTGCGCCAGGATGCGCAGGTCGAGTCGGTCGATCTTGAAGGCTTCTGACATGGTGGCGCCGAAGAACGAAGCGAGCCTGATTCTGCTTCTGTCTCGATGGGTTGCGACGGCGGCGCGCGGCGCCCGTTCAGGCCGCCAGCGCGGCGCGAACGTCGGGGGCCTGGAGCACCTCGTCGAGCGTCTTCCTGAGGCGCACGAACATCTGAGCGAACTCGTCCTCGGGTGAAGGTGAGCGCCGGCGCGAAGCCGAGGATGTGATCGCCGAAGGAGCGGAACACCAGGCCGTTGCGGTAGCCCGTGGCGAAGATGCGGTCCGACAGGCCGAGCGCCGTGTCGAAGCCGCGCTTGCTCGCCTTGTCGCTCACCAGCTCCAGCGCGCCCAGCAGGCCGCGGTGGCGCGCATCGCCCACCAACGGGTGCGCGCGCAGCGCCTCGAGGCCGGCCGCGAAATGCGCCGCACCGCGCTGGCCGTTGGCCAGCACGCCGCCTTCCTCGTAGAGCCGCAGAACCTCCAGCGCGACCGCGGCGCCGACCGGGTGCGCCGAATAGGTGGCACCATGGCCGATCGACGCGCCGGCCGGCGCGCCGTCGGCGATGCCGGCATAGACCTGCTCCGACATCAGGGTCGCGCCCATCGGCACGTAGCCGGCGGTCAGGCCCTTCGCCACGGTCATCAGGTCGGGCTCGACGCTCTCGGCCTCGCACGCGAACATCGGACCGGTGCGGCCGAAGCCGGTGATGACCTCGTCCACCACGAAGAGGATGTCCAGCTCGCGCGCAGCCTCGCGCATGGCCTTCAGCCAGCCCTTGGGCGGCACGATCACGCCGCCCGAGCCCTGGATCGGCTCGCAGAAGAAGGCGGCCACATTGTCCGCACCCAGCTCTGCCACCTTGGCGCGCAGCGCCGCCACCGAGGCCGCGATCAGCGCCTGCGGATCGGCGCCATCCACATGACGATACGGGTTGGGCGAAGGGATGTAGTGCTTCGTGGGCAGTGGCAGGTCGAAGCCGCGGTGGAACACCGGCAGCGCGGTCAGGCCCGCGCCGGTGGACGAGGAGCCGTGGTAGCCACGCTCCAGCGCGATGAACTGCTTCTTCGACGGTTTGCCGATCGCGTTGTAGTACTGCACGATGAAGCGCACCGCGGCATCGACCGAATCGGAGCCGCCGAGCGTCAGGTACACGCGGGTCAGCGATGCGGGCGTGATCTGCACCAGCTTCTCGGCCAGGCGAATGGCCGGCTCGCTGCTGAAATGGAAGTAGCCCGTGGCATAGCCCGTGGCATACGGCAGCCGGC